>JAEWWO010000363.1 GCA_023396345.1 Bacteroidota bacterium | reverse complement strand
GCTTACGCCAGAAGCCGATGAAATATTTATTAAAAAAGGAGTGATTGTAATTCCTGATATGTACCTCAATGCGGGAGGTGTTACCGTTTCTTATTTTGAATGGCTGAAAAATCTGAATCACGTGCGTTACGGAAGAATGGAAAAACGTTTTGATGAAAAACTAAACTCTTCTATTCTCGATCAGATAGAAAAACTTACCGGTAAAACAGTTTCAGAAAAAGAAAGAAAAATTATACAACACGGAGCCGATGAAATTGATTTGGTGCACAGTGGTCTGGAAGAAACGATGATTAATGCTACACAGGAAATTTTTGAAGTGTGGGATTCTGCTCCGGAAGTGCCCGATATGCGCACGGCAGCTTATCTGGTAGCTATTAAAAAAGTGGCTAAGTCTTACGAGGAATTAGGAATTTTCCCTTAATATTTTTTTTGATTATTAATTTTATAAGCGGTGTTTATTTTTATAGACACCGTTTTTATTTATGTATCATAAGTACGGGCAGATGAAATAATCTTTTTTGGTAAAAATAAAAAAGCACCCTTTCAGGTGCTCTTTCTCATTGTCAGTTTCGATTGCCATAGATTATGCAGGTTGTGCAAATTGCACTTCTGCAAATATTTTAACTTCGTCGCTAACCATTACGCCACCTGCTTCCAGAGCAGCGTTCCAGTTCAGTCCGAAATCTTTGCGGTTGATTTTTCCGTTCAGAGAAAATCCTGCTTTATTGTTTCCCCATGGATCTTTGTTGATTCCGCCAAACTCTACATCCAGTTTCACTTCATTAGTTACGTCTTTAATAGTAAGGTCGCCGGTAAGTGTGTATTCCTGTCCATCAACTTTGTTTAAAGATTTGCTTACAAATTTAATAACAGGATAATTTTCTACATCGAAGAAATCAGCACTTTTCAGGTGATTGTCTCTGTCTGTGCTGTTGGTGTTAATAGAAGCCGCATCAATGTTTACAGTAACATTAGCAGCAGTAATATCGTCGCCATCAACATCAATGTTGAAGCTGTCGAAGCTGCCTTTAACGTTAGTAATCATCATGTGTCTTACTTTAAATTCAATTTCGCTGTGTGAAGGGTCTAAAGCCCATTTGTTTGTTGACATAGTTTATAATTTTTATTTGTTTTTTATTTTGATAGTGCAAAGATAGCAGCAGCAGCCAACGTGAAAATTGATGTATGATAAGAAAAAGAAATGCGCCGAATTTTATACTCTGCGCATTGATTATATACTGTAAATATCTTTTGTTATGTGAGGCGTCTTCGCCTCACATTGATTATTCTATCGCCTCTGGCGATGTAAAAACAAAATTGTATAATTTATATTTTAGCCAGTTCGGGATTTTCTTTTAGTTTTACCTCCCATTTCCAGGCTGTATCCATCATCTCTTTTAATCCGTATTTAATATCCCATTTCAGATTATCAACCGCATGCTGATTGTTGGCGTATATGGCAACAATGTCGCCCGGTCTGCGTGGCCCGGTAGAGTAATTCAGTTTTTCACCGCTTACTTCTTCAAAAGCTTTTATAACCTCAAGCACTGTATAGCCATTGCCTGTGCCCAGATTGAAAATTTCGCAGCGTGTTTTATTTTTACCTTCCTGCAAAAACTGCAGAGCCAGTGTGTGCGCATGGGCAATATCTGCCACGTGAATATAATCCCTTAAACAACTACCGTCTCTTGTATCATAATCAACTCCGTGTACTTTCATTTCAGGAAGTTTGCCGATGGCTGTTTGCGTAATGGCAGGAACCAGATTCATTGGTCTGCCTAAAGGTAATTCACCAATTTCTATAGACGGGTGTGCACCAACAGGATTAAAGTAGCGTAGTAAAATGGTGTTGGTATTGTTTACCTTAGCATAGTCTTCTATAATTTGTTCGGCCATTTGTTTGGTAGCTCCGTAAGGCGATTCTGCTTTTTTTACAGGCGATTGCTCTGTAACCGGTATTTCGTCGGGACTTCCGTAAACTGTGCAGGAAGAAGAAAATACAAAGTTGGGAACATTAAATTCTTTTACACACTTCAAAATATTAATTACACCAAATAGATTGTTTTCATAGTATTCCAAAGGCTTTTCGGTAGATTCACCAACGGCTTTGTAAGCTGCAAAATGTATGACGCCTGCAATATTATTGTTTTCCTGAAATACAGCATGCGTATCTTCAAATTTCTTTAAATCTACTTTGTAATTTTTTATTTTTTTACCCGTAATTCTTTCTACTCCTTCAAGCAGTCTGGTGCTTGATTTAGAATTATCATCAATAGAAATTACATCAAAACCGTTTTCAATTAAATCTACAATTGTGTGCGAGCCTATGTATCCGCATCCGCCTGTAACAAGTATTTTAGCCATTATGTGTAAGTTTTTATGGTACGAAGTTATTTAAAAAAAATCACAGCACATCATGTAGTGCAAACGATTTACCCATTTTAGATTATTTTTTAAAATTAGTAAATGTTGATTACCGGTGTTTACTGATGAAAAATAATTTTTTAGACATATATTTGAATTCGAATGTATTAATTAAGTTGAGCTCATCATGAATAAGATATTAGAAAAATTTAACCTTAGAAAAGAACTCGAAGATTACGAAACTATTTATGACAATGTAGCTAAAGGTGTTCCTTTTAAAGGTACAAATTTATGGATTTTATTTTTTGCTATCCTAATTGCCTCTATTGGATTAAATTTAAACTCCACGGCAGTCATCATAGGTGCGATGCTTATTTCTCCTTTAATGGGTCCGATTATGGGGCTGGGTTTGTCCATCGCAATAAATGATGTAGACCTTCTCAAAAAATCAATCAACAATTATCTGATAGCTGCTGGAATAGGGTTGCTGGCTTCAAGTCTTTATTTTGTTGTAACGCCCATAGATGAGGCACACTCCGAACTGCTGGCAAGAACATCGCCTACTTTGTACGATGTGCTCATTGCACTGTTTGGCGGACTGGCGGGTATTGTAGCTACTTCAAGTAAATTAAAAGGAAATGTAATTCCGGGTGTAGCCATTGCTACCGCTTTGATGCCACCGCTTTGTACTGCCGGTTACGGTCTTGCTACGTTACAAAGGAATTTTTTCTTTGGTGCTTTATACTTATTTTTTATCAATACTGTTTTTATAGGTTTATCAACTTTAATGATAGCAAGACTTATCAGGTTTCCACTAAGGCAGTGGCAAGACAAAGATAAAGAAGCACGCTCTAACAGAATCGTTTTAATAATAGTAACATTAACAGTAATTCCGAGCGTATATTTTGCTTATGATATAGTACGCAAAACAAATTACAGTGATAAGGTAGATGAGTTTATCAGAAATGAAGCTCAGTTTCCGAATGATTATTTATTGAAAAAAGACATAGATGCTGCAAAGAAGGAAGTTACGCTCACTTACGGCGGAGAACTTATTTCAGAATCGCAAATTGATTCTGTAACTAGACAACTTAAAAAATATGATCTGGAAGATACCAAACTCAATATCCGTCAGGGTTTTGCCTATTTGAGTAATGATAATAAAGTAGACGATAATGAGGTAAACACAGCATTGAATAATCAAATGGTAGAATTACAGACTATTAAAACAAAATATGATAGCATTATAAGTTCTCAGGCTAGAACCCGCCAAATGCTTAAAGAGTTGAAAGTACAGTATCCGCAAGTGAACTCATTTGTATTTGAGAAAATAACTTATTACAACGACAGCACCGGAAATCAGGTGTGGCTATCAGTAATAGAATCAGATGATGCTATTACTGCTACGGACAGACAAAAAATTGAACGCTGGGTTGAAACCCGTACAAGTGAAGACTCTGTGAAATTTATTTATGAACGATAAGTTTTTTTAGAGGAGAGGGGAATAGAGGATAGATGAGAGAGGAAAATTGAAAATTGAAAGTTGAAAATTGAAAATGATTTTTGTCATGTTGAGCGTAGAGCGAAACATCTATAAACAAGAGGAGAGAGGAGGTGAAAGTTGAAAATGAGGAGTTGGGAGTAGGAAGTATGGAGTTGGGAGCGGCAAGTTTCACGTAGTTTCATCCTGACAAATTCTCAAAAATATTTTCTTTCGAACAATTATAATGTAGGAATGCGCCATGTGGGGCATTCTCTTTATAAAATATTTGATATCTCTGTTTAACAGCACTAAAAATGCTAGATTGATTTATTCTTACAAAAACATATGAATTAAAGCATAAATAAGCCCGCCAAATAAGGCGCTTACGGGATTCGTAAGAATCCAAGCCCAAAGTAAACTTACCGTTACGCCCCATCTTACAGCAGACAATCTTTTGGTTGCACCCACACCAATGATGGAACCTGTAATGGTATGCGTGGTGCTCACCGGTATTTTAAGCATTTCTGTCAGAAATAAAGTAATGGCTCCGGCAGTTTCCGCAGCAACACCTTCAAACGGTGTAACCTTGGTGATTTTAGTGCCCATGGTTTTAATAATTTTCCAGCCACCACTTAATGTACCTAATGCTATTACGGTGTAACACGCGAGTGGAACCCAGCTTACCATTCCGTCAAGACTATAACGCGATGCATCGTAAGCCACAAATGCAGCCATAATAATTCCCATTACTTTCTGCGAATCATTCCCTCCGTGTCCTAAACTGAAAGCTGCCGAAGATACCAACTGCATACGTTTAAACCATTTTTCTGCTTTATGATAATTAAGTGAGTTTAAGAAAAGGCTAAAGATTGCCATAACAATTAATATAAAAGTAAGCAAGAACCATTTCATGTTATGACCAAACAATAATACTTTTATAAAATAAGGTTTATCGCTTGATATCAGCTTTTGAGCATTATCCAGCGTTTTCTTCTTCACCATCAAAGTAGATTTGGCTTTGTCTAACTCTATCTTCTGATCGTGTGTTAGCGAAGAAACGGCAATTCCTTCGTATTTAGCTGCTGTTTCCTGCTGTTTAATCTGGCTCTGAGCATACTCTGTTTTGTAGGTTTCCAGTCCGCTTACAGGATTGTGCATCACACTTATAAACAACCAGAGCATTCCTATTATCACAACAAAAGAAATAATTTTTGGCCAGATTGTTTTTCTGAAAGAATTCAAAAACCAGATAGATATAATAAAAGCCATAATCATTCCCAGCAACGGAGCAAGAATAATGAAAATTAATGTGGGTATAATACGATCCATGCTCACAATATCCGGAATGCCCAGTCCATCGCCTGTGTGGCTGATGTAAGCATATGAAACAGCTGCTCCTGCAAAGCCTCCAATCAATGTATGCGAAGAACTGGAAGGAATACCAAACCACCAGGTAAGCAGGTTCCAGGATATGGCGGCAATTAATCCGGCAAGAATTACATATAAAGTAACAAAGTCTGATTTTACTATTTTACTTACCGTTTCTGCCACACCATGATCAAAAATAAAATAGGCGGCAAAGTTGAAGAATGCTGCCCATAATACAGCCTGAAATGGTGTAAGTACTTTTGTGGAAACTACGGTAGCTATTGCGTTTGCTGCATCATGGAAACCATTAATGAAGTCAAATATCAACGCAAGAATAATAACAATAATAAGTAGGGTGAGCATCTAAGAGAAATTATTTAAAGAAATAATCATTTTGAAAATCAACAGTGAAATGATTAAGAATATTTAATGATGATAGATTCAATAACATTAGCCACATCTTCCAGTTCATCTGTTGTTTTTTCCATCATTTGATAGATTTCTCTTTTCTTAATTACAACTTTTGCTTCTGTCTCAAAATCAAATAATTGCTGAATGCAATGATCGTACACATCATCAGCCTGATTCTCCAGACTGTTTATTTTTACCAATGCTTCTGTAAGTGTTTTTAAATCTTTTTTATTTCTCAAAGCATAAACAGCTTTTTTCACTTCAACGGTACCACTTTCTATAAGATCAGTAAGTTTTCTGATTCCTTTATCCGTAAGATCTACATTGTACAATACCATTCTTTTTGAAGAAGCATATATACCATCGCAGATATCATCCAATGCAAGAGCAAGAGAGTGAATGTCTTCTCTGTCAAAAGGCGTAATGAAATTGCGGCTTAATTCTGTAAGTAAATGATGTGTTTCGTTGTCGTTTTTGTGTTCTAAGTCTTCTATCTTAGAAAAAAGACTTGCTCTCTGCTCATGTGCATCTGTGAAAACAAGCTCTTTTAAAATTTTGCCCATTTCTTCTACTGTGTTGGCTGTAGATTCAAACAAGTCATAAAACATTGTGTTTTGTGGAGTAAAAAGTCTGCCAATTGTGTTAACAAATCCCATTTTTTAAATTTCGCACAAAATTAAAATAAGTTGGGAGAAGCTAAGTAGTTAATAAATAATTAATTTAAAATTAATATTAAAGCTATTTTTGTGTATAACATGTGTATAAGTGAAATTAAAAAAGGCATATCGTAAAATATGCCTCGTTTATTTGGTGGAGCTGAGCGGGATCGAACCGCTGTCCAAACATAGTCGCCATAAGCCTTCTACATGCTTATTTCTTTATTACTTGTCGGCATACGGAAGGAAAAGAACAAACCTAACCGCATACTTAACCGAATAGTCTTAAACGTTTGTCACGATATTCAAACGCAGCATTCTGTATTTGTTTGTTGAGTCGGCGGAGGAGCCTGGTAACAGAATAACCTGCTCAACTCGGCCCTAATGACTAACTAATCACTGATTAGGCAGCCATGGCATAATTGTTATTGCCATTTGTAGTTTGAGTATTCATAATTAAGTGCTAATTACACAACGCACTGCATGCTTATACCTATAATTACTTATGCTGTCAAAACCAATACAGCCCCAAATAATTTTTTTTCAAAGAGCGAAATACAAAATTACAAATTTTGCAGGAATGTTTTACGATTATTAGAGTTTAAAACCTGTAGAGAGTTTAAAATTTGCAAATGATTAAGACAGTGTTTGTATGATGATGAAATAATTAGCTCAATTTTTGTACTTATTTAATCAATCAAAAAATAATATTATGACGTATACATTTTCTTATAATTTATCTGAAAGCGAAGACATACAACAAGCTGCGGAGGAAAATAAAAATATAGAATCAGGAATCAATAAAAAGCTGGAAGACGCATTATCAAAATTTCAAGACCGGTTTACAGAAAAAGATATCACATACGAAATCAGATTCTTACAAGGAGAAGGAGAAGTGGAAATTATGAGCATTGATGAAGAAAATGAGTTGCAATTAGAAGTAAAATCTGCTTTGGAAAATACGGATTTGTAAATACAAATCTGGTGAAATAAATTAAAATAAGATTGCTTCGCTTTACTTCGTTGCGCTCGCAAAGACGAGAAGAACCTTGTCAAAGTTCAAAACTTTGACAAGGTTTATTTTTATACACTTTCTTTAAAAAATATACTCTGCCATAATCACAAAACTCCTGCCGGGTGCATTTAAGGGTAGAATGGGTCTTATAAATCTGCTCAAATGCTCGCGGTATGCTTCATTGAACAAATTATTTACAGTTGCACTTAATGATAAATTCTTTAGAGGAATTGTTTTAATGCCGATATTAAGTGTTGTAAAAGCAGGCGTGGCCACTTCTCCAAAATAGTCTGCAACTCTGTCTTGTTTTAGTACATGACGCAATTGTATGTAAGGAGAAATTTTGTTATCAACAAAATTGCCTTCCAGCGCATAGCGCAAATCCATCGGATAAATTTGCGGAAGCGGTTTATCGGTTACATCATTTTTTCCGTAAGTGTACGATGCATTAAACTGATGTTGCAATTGTGGCAACAGATATTGATTCCATGTAAATTCAAATCCTGTAAGCAATGCTTTGTCAATATTCATATATCTTCTCACGCCCGGCGCGCCCATTGTTACTGCTTTCAGCGAAGGATCAATAACTGAAGAAATATAATTGGAAACCATTGAGCCAAAAACATTTATGTGTACAAAGGTTTTAGCAGATTTATACGATACAATAAAATCAGCCTGATTATTGGCTTCTGGTTTTATTTCGGGGTTACCCAAAATATCATAATTATCAATACCTATTTGCAGATAATTGATATATCTTTCGGGAATACCTGCGGAGCGTAAGCCTCTGCCGAGCCACAAACCTGTGTACCATTGTTTAGTCCACTGACGACTGATTCCGGCACTGATACTTGGATTGATATCTGTGGATTCGATGGTGCTGTATTGCGCCCGAAACTTAGAATTAGGATTTAGTGCATTCGCATGAACCACGTCTATTCTTCCGGATAATGCCAGTTTGTATTCTCCCAGAAGATATCGCCATTCACTAAAAATCCCTCCTCGTGTTATTCTGCTGTCCTGCCATATAGAGTCGATAAATATTTTACCTTTCATGGGTCCTGCCAGCATTTCGCGGGTGCGATAGCCGTCTTCCATTTCGTGTTTAAAATCAAGTCCCAGAAATAATTCACTTCGTGCAGAATTAATGGCCAGTTCTGTTCTTCCCCCAAAAACTTTGGTGTTGGCTGATGTTTCGGCGTTAGACATTTTACCTGTGGAAGAACGTAAATTATTTCCCATTAAATGATCTACAAAAGAAGCGTATAGCTGTGTATGCCAGTGACTATACCATTTTGCCACAGCATTATTTTTATGTTGTGCCTGTAGCATCCAGGAGTCGTCTTTTAAAAGATCCATTCCCAGAGTGGGAAAATCTGTATTTCTTGCAAAACTTCTGGTGGCAGAAACATTAATCAAATCATTTTCATTAACCTTGAAATCAGCCTGCAAACCTACAGAACCGCGACTGAAACCGGTAGGAATAATGCTGTCGTTCCCATCCTTGTAATCATGACCTTTGGAGTAGGAGCCGGTAGCTGCAATCTGTGCTTTTTTAGTTTTTATACCCGCCATGCCTTCTGTGCGATAAATTTCACCATTACTTTCATAGCCGGCATTAATACGTCCGAAAGGTTTTGTATGATGTTTAAATTCGGGTTCAGCAGTTTTAAAATTGATGGTTGCGCCAAAAGCGGGTCCGTATCGAAAGTTATGCGGACCTTTCTGTATTTCAATTTTTTCTACCTGACTTACCAATACCTGACTGGTAGGAGGATCCATTCTGCTGGGGCATGCTGCTAAAGAAGTGAGTCCGCCGTTGGTAAGAATATTGAGCTGGTCAAACTTAAACCCTCTGAATACCGGATCAAACCCGAAACCGCCGCTTTTTCGTACTGTTGAGAATCCGGGTATTTGTTGCAATACCTGTCCGGCATCGTGCTGCACCCAGTCGCCGTTTTTAAGTTTCAGATTATTAGCATCAGCTTTACCTTTTACGGCATAAACCGTTACGGGATTTAATGTCTGATCTGACGGTTGCATATAAATTACACCTTCTTCCATTGCTCTGGCAATAGATTCTTTGTCTAAAATAACAGCATCGTAAGATATGTGATAGATGTTTAATGATAGCTGATCTTTTAATTCGATATAACCGTTATTGTCTGATAGATATTCCTGACTGCCGGAGATATAAGAAGCGCCGGCTACAGGAAGAGAGCTGGCTTTATCTTTTAATATCAGGCGTACCTGTGTATAAGAAATGTTTGCAAAAAATATAAGTAAGAAAATTAAAAATATAACCTTCTGGTATAAGGATTTCATTCTGTTTCGTTTTTATCAATAATATTAATAGAAGCATACACCCATTCATCAGAAA
>JAEWWO010000352.1 GCA_023396345.1 Bacteroidota bacterium | reverse complement strand
GTGTAGGATTGGATTACGGCGGAGTTGGCGCAAGCGCTGTTTATTATCCTCACAAAAGCGTAGGAGTCTTTGGCAGTGCAGGTTACGCTATAGAAGGTATTGGTTACAATGCAGGCATTAAACTGCGCAATCTGCCTGCAGAAAGAAAAACGGCTGTTCCTTTTTTTACTGCCATGTATGGATATCACACAGTAGTAAGTGTAAAAAATAGTCCTCAGTATAGTGGTTTTGCTTATGGCTTTACGCTGGGAGGTGGTGTGGATGTATATTTGAGTAAGAGAAGCAATAATTATTTGTCGGCGGCTGTATTAGTTCCTTTGAGGCAGCAACGTGTTATCAACCGTATCCATTTTTTACAAAATCAGCAAAGAGAAGACAGTCCAAATTTATGGCCGGTTATGTTTTCTGTAGGATATAAAATTCCTTTGTTATAAATTATCACAATAAAATATGTATTAAAATGAAATTTAAATTATCAATACTTCTACTTGTCGCAGTTCTGCATGTTCAAGCTCAAGAAAATAGCTTATTTAAAGACTTAACTTTTGTTGCAGAACCCAAGGAAAGTCTAAAGTCAGCAATGCAAACAAAAATAAAAAGCATCGAAATTATTAGTAATATAGTAAGCGACTCTCTCATGGGGATTATGCCTTCTGATATTAAAAATACGCGACAAAGCCTAATATTAAATGACGGACTGGACAATTATTTAAAAAAATATGTAAATAGATATATTAACAAGAATGTTAAAGAGGGTATTCAACTTCTTTGGGTAGTAAATGATTTTGTACTTGGTATAGATTCTGTAATCGATAGAAATATTAAAAGATTTATAAAAGTAAATACAGAGGTATATAATTATTCGGGTATCGGGTATAAGTACAAAGGAAATTACGATACTCTTTTAATTTACAATAATAAACTACCATTGGAGCAGATTGTTACAAATGCAATTCAAGACTTAATTAATTTTTCTGAAGTAGATAGTCCTATAGACAACAAAGCTTTGGATATGGCTACTTCTACTAATGAAAATACAAAGTTTAATCAAAAAGTCAGTAGTTTGTCTGAGGTAAAAGAGAAAGTAAATTCTTCAAAAAATTTACCCATTTTAAAAGTGAAAAATTATAAATATGGCGTTTATCGTAATTATGATGAGTTTAAAAATGATGCTCCCTCAATTTCAAACTTTATTGTGGATGTGGATACTAATAATGCAAAAGTGAAAATATTTGAATTTGATATGGCAGACAGTATAAAGATAGAGATTGTTAATCCTTGGGGTATCTCGGTTGGTACTGAATTATATAAATTTGATGAAGGTTATTTATATCCTATTGAAAAAGACGGCAATTTCTTTGTATTGTCTAAATATCTTAATCCAATGAAGAGGCAAAATCAAGCTTATTTTTGGAGACAAGCAATAGGAGATAGATTAACTAATGATAACCCTTATGATGACAGATTCATTATTAGGAAACCTGTAGGTAAAGATGAAATTACATTAGAGGCTATTAAAATTGACCGAAATACGGGAGAGATAACTCAATAAATTATGTTTAAATGTCATTTGAATAGAATGAAATAGCAACTTTATGAAAAGTTTTCTATAACTTTACCCTCGCTATATTTTGAGCTTTATATATTGCAATTATAATATAATCAATGGCTTATGTAGATTTTTTTTCTAACTTAGGTATTGACTTCAATGTTGATTTGAAGCCAAAACCTATTGATATTGAGAAAGAAGCTACTTTATCTCAAAAACTTAAAAATTCGGTTTTTTTATAAAAGTCCGACTAACACCAATACCTCTTTTTACTTTGTTACTTCTTCATTAGAGACAAAAAAACTCGAACAGTTTAGAAAATATGTTTGGAATAAAAATGATGCAGATACCATTGCTTATAAAGGCTGGAACAATGTAATGCGTCTGCCGGGATTGCTTGCCAATAAATATTCCGGAGATGTAAAGTATTTGTACATATTAAATCATCCACAGCAGTATAAAGACAGCCTGCTTTCATACTTACAAAATCCTGTGTATTCATGGGAGCACAAGTATTATATGTTAGGTTTGTTGCAGGGAATGCCTGCAAGTGAATATTCGCCTGTACTGAGTGCAGTATATGATGTTGTGAAAAATCAAATAAAAGAAAATATCACCGATACTTTCAATATGTAATCAGCTTCGGTTTATCCTTATATAGATGTTATGATGCTTGCTATTAACCAGGAGAATTTGAGCAGAGAAGTACAAAAAAACTCCCATCATCCTGCGTTAAAAAAACTATTGGAAGAAATGAGAAATGATGCTCTTTTACCTCGTCAGATAAAACTGAGAATTAACTGGCTGCTAAACGGAGCTAAAAAGAAACCCATAGATGCAAAACTACAATCAAAACTTCCCGAACAGAAAAAGGAAAAGATTTTGTTTGAGGGTGAATAGTTTAGTTTATTAAATTAGTTATTTCATTTGCATAATTTCTGTATAAATTCTGTTCATGTTTGCAAGCAATACTTCCTTTTTCTTTTCCGATTGTCCGAAACTGTAATACTTAGGTAGTGTAGTATACTGTTTTTTCTCTTCTTCTATTTGTCGGAGGTCCAGTTTTACTTTACATTTAAATGTATTGGTTTCATAATTTCCGTATTCGGAAGCATTATCCCTGGACACCATTGCCACTACTTCACCTGCATTTTGATTAGCGATTTTAGAGGCAGGAATTAAGGTGTCCATGCGTTCATTCAGGTTGACTGACGTTCTGTTTCTGTCTACATTAAAGCCAACACCTTCCTGTTTGATTTTTCCAAAAAGTTTTTCCAGCCAGTCCAGCGTTTCTTTAGAACGCACGGCACCACTGATAACGGATCCCATCAGCGAACATATCGTATTAGCCGTTTCCTTACCGTACTGTTGGTGAAACTGTGGCAACTCCTGCAAACCCAATAATACAGCCACTTTATTGCTTCGTGCTGTTGCAATAAGATTTTCAACTTTATGCAAATACAGTGTAGGACATTCATCCACAATAATAGCGGACGGATTGTTTCCTTTAGAATTAATTAAAGCGATGGTTCTGTTTAGTACGGCAGCAAAGAAAGCTGAGTTTATATTTTGACCTTCAATGTTATTAGCTAAAACCAATATACTCTTATTCTTTTTATCAGAGATTTTCAGATTAAAATCATTGCCGGAAAATACAAAGAATGTTTCAGGGGTTGCCAACCGGGAAGTATTAATTCTAAGTGTGCCTATTTGTCCTTCCAGTTGCTCGAAAGCACGATTTTTAAAAGCAGAATGAAAAGGAGACAACAGGCTGTGAATTTCAATCATAGAAAAAAGATTTTTAAATATAAACTCATAGTCCTGTGCCAGGAATGCCAGCAGATGCGGGATTGAAGAATATTTACCATTCTCTTTATGCGCCAGATAATAGATGGCTGCCGATAAAAAATTGATTGCCGATTGCGTAAAGAACTGTTCACTACCACCTCCTTTTGCATTACCTTTTTGTAGCGCGGAAACAATTGCTTCAGCGGTTTCGCCGGCTTTAGCAAGGGTGTCTATATATTGCGGTAGCAAAGGATTGATTCTGCGAGAATGTTCAATGTTATCCAGGTTGATACAATGAAAATCATGATGCTCCAGAGCACCTCCCGGCAAGTGATGTTTTTTGTAATGATAATACGTAATTTCTGCAAGAGTGGGAAACTTAAAATCATACACAAGCATGGAATAACCTTTGGCTAAAAACTGTTTGATACCCGGAACTATAACACTTTCCGACTTACCTGAACCCGGCACACCGATGACCATGATGCCACGGAAAGGATTGATGTTCATCCATCCTTCATTGATTCTCTTGTTATGATAAAATTGCATTGGGATAGAGAAGATTTCCGGGTCGTTGTTGCGAACTCTGTTCTGCTCAAAACTTTCTTCTTCTGTATTCCAAATATCCTGTTTCCTTTTCCTGCGCAACATTTTCGTCAGGTTCTGAAAAGCCGTATGGAGGCAAATGGCGCCCACAAAATACGTAATGGTATAACCAATCGTCTGTAAGTTGCCAGATGTGTACCTAATGACCGAAAGGCTGGAAGTGAAAAAGAAAAATCCTATAACAAGCGGGATATAAAAATGTTTTGTGGCATTAAATTTCAAATTTTTCTTTGCCCTGGCAGCGATGCCAATCAGTATAATCCAAATGAATAAAATGAGATGACTAAGAAAAGTATTTGTCAGTACGGGAAACTTCCAGAGAACCATGTTTATTCTTTCTATCCAACCACTGTTATGATATTCCAGTGAAAGCGTGTTTACATAAATGTCTAGACAGATAAAGGCATACATGACCGCTTCCAGCATGCCATAAATTTTATTTAGATAATTTTCATCGTGTGGCATAAGCAATGTACTACAATTGAATGGCGGAAAGTATGCGGTTGTAAGGAATCTCTAATGCAATTCTTCTTCCGGAATATTGCGCTTCTGTTAATTCTATTTGTAACACCTTTTGTGTGGGATAAGTAAATTTTTTAAAAACAAATATATTCCGCCAGTGTTCGCCTATCGTTATATCTCTATATGGATAAAGGGAATAGTACGGTTCTACTTCAATGTCTTGATGGACAGTAGCTTTTAACCGTTTCTTATCGATGATTTTAAAACGAATATTTTCTACCGAGTAAGGAATTTTACTTTTAAAAACAGTCTCCAGATCCAATAATATATAGTCTCCAAAAACATAAGCACCATTCAGCTGCAGGAATAAACCGTTGCTATATGACTGTACATTACGGATTTCCCTCTTCTTTTTATAAACAGCCAGAGACAGGTCAAAACACTGTTGTTTAGACATAACATCACTTTGGTTAAGCAAAATACCTTCGTTCGGATTGATGGTAACAACGTGTGATACATCCGGCTGTACCATATTTTTTGAAACCGTTACTTCATAAGCGATAATGAAGGTTTTGGTTACTACTGTGAGCGTAAAAATATCCCCGTCATTAATGACATCGCTCACAGGTCTGATCCTGAAAAGATTATCGGCGGTCAAATCGCCCTGAACGGTTGGTGTAGAGATATCCACGTAGTCGATTGGTTCAGGCGAAACAAAATGCGTGGTAGTGTACAGAGGTATTGTAAGCTTGGTGATAGTATGCTGCTTAATACCTGTCGGCATAGCTTGCGTTTGATTATTATATACTTTGTAGTTGCCACTGTCCTGCGCTTTTGCATGCATGCACAAGCATATTGTCGAAAGGAGAATAATTAAAAAATTTCTTTGCCTCATTGTATGGTATTTTATGGATTAGATTGATTGATATCAGAACCATCCCTGAGATATACTATATAGTTGTATTTCAGGGAGGCTTTATTATTTTTGATCAGGTTAGCCGCTGTTGTG
>JAEWWO010000313.1 GCA_023396345.1 Bacteroidota bacterium | reverse complement strand
CCTTAAAAGATTTTAAACCTTTGCGCGGCGTGTATGGAAATATTGACGACCCTAAAATTTACAGTGATTTTCCGGAGTATAATATGTTTTATTGCGAAGATGTAAAAGTAATGATGAAGCATATCGGCGGTTATCCCGGAAGATATGCTCCGGGCGTAAGACAAAATATCATTAAACATAAACCATTATTATTTATCAGCGGACATTCTCATATTTTAAAAGTTATGTATGACGAGAAACTGAACTGTCTGCATGTGAATCCCGGTGCATGCGGTATTCAGGGCTGGCACAAAATAAAGACCCTGATAAAATTTGATATTGACGGCAAGGAAATAAAAAATTGCAGAGTAATAGAGCTGGAGCAAAAGACAGGAAGAATGTATTAAAAAGAGGTTTAATAAAAACTTTAGAATAAAGTAAGCCTAAAAATATGTTTAGTCTGAAAATTTTTATACTTTTAACCTGTATCACAGAAAGCTTTATTTCTAAATTCTTATGAGAACTATTTTAGCCATATTTGTTTTGTTTTTATTTGCTACAGGATGTAAAGATGAATCTCCTGCAGAAGGCAATTCTATTATTGCCGACTCTGTAGAAGTGAAGGCTCCGGTAGATTTTATAGGAGAGTATTTTAATCCTGCGCAAAACTCAACAGGTCCGGGCGGTCTGCGTTTGCGTCTGGTAATCCGCAAAGATAGTGTGGAAGGCAGATATCTGGTTAAATTTACAACAGTAGCGTCAAAAGGCACGGATAGTTGTACGCTGGAAACAAGAGCCGTTAAGAAAAATGATACTTTATTCACGCACATTACCACGGGCGTAGATACGGCTTTGATGTATATAACACAGGTGCCGCACATGCAGGTGAAAACGCTGGATGTGTTTACCACGCAGTTCAGAGACCGCGATGTTTTGGGCAGGTTCTGCATTGGCAACGCATCGCTCATAGGTAATTACGAAGTGTCGGATAAACCTTCTTCTATGTTCGACAGCACACAGCGACAACTTGGCTTTATCAGAAGTTTTGAAGAGAAGAAAGCCTCGGAAGTGCAGTTGTTTCAGTTTGCAGTAATTAAAGACCGCCTGGCGGTATTGTTAGGTGCAGAAGAGTTTGGCAATCTGGAAGAGAACTGGATTGTGGAACAACCTTTTGAAAAAATTGAAGATGATATTTATCTGGTAAGTGCCTGCAAAACTACCCGATGCAATGTATATAAAACCAATATCTTCTTTGATATACCCAATGATAATATTACGGTAATTATTTCGAAGAAAGGAGAAAATACCATTAATACAGAGAAGCCTTCTCTGCAACTGCCTCCATCTTTGTTAGAGGCGTTGAAAGAAGACAGTTAATGTAAAGATTATTGATTCAGTAATTTTGTCGCATCTTTTGCAAAGTAAGTAGCAATTAAATCTGCTCCCGCTCTTTTTATGGAAAGAAGACTTTCTATAATTGCTTTATCTTCATCGAGCCAGCCTTTTTGTGCGGCCGCTTTAATCATGGCATATTCACCGCTTACGTGGTAGGCACTTACCGGAATGGTAACATTTTCGCGCACTTCACGGATGATGTCTAAATAAGCCATGGCAGGTTTTACCATTACAATATCTGCTCCCTGTTCCTCATCCTGCAATACTTCATTGATGGCTTCAATTCTGTTGGCGGGATTCATCTGATAGGTTTTCTTATCGCCAAATCCCGGAGCGCTGTCCAGCGCATCTCTGAACGGTCCGTAGAAGCAACTGGCATATTTGGCGCTATAGGCAAGTATGCCCACATTGCTGTAATTATTTTCTTCCAAAGCCAAACGAAAAGCACCTATTCTGCCGTCCATCATATCGCTGGGTGCTATAAAGTCTGCTCCGGCTTCTGCATGTGAAAGGCTCATTTTAGTAAGGGCTTCAACGGTTTCGTCATTTACAATTTCTCCGTTTTTTACAATACCATCGTGTCCGTATTCAGAATAAGGATCCAGCGCAACATCGGTCATCACCACCATTTCGGGCAAAGCATCTTTTATAGCTTTAATGCTGCTTTGCATCAGTCCGTTTTTGTTCCAACTTTCTTTTCCGGTGTTGTCTTTCAGCGAATCATCGCATCTTACAAAGAGCAGAACGCTTTTCACGCCTAAGTTCCAGACTTCTTTCAGTTCTTCAATTGTTTTATCTATTGAGCGTCTGTAGGTGCCGGGCATGGAAGGAATTTCTTCCACAGCACCGTTTCCTTCTTCTATGAATATGGGTAAAATAAAATCATTGGGTGTCAATGTTGTTTCAGCAACCAGACTTCTGATAGAGGCATTTCTTCTTACTATTCTGTTTCTTCTTTGTAAAATCATAACTTAAAATTTGAAGAGCAAATTTCGCCAATGTTTTTTAATGAAACAAATGGAAACGCAATTGTTATGATTTTTTGACAAAGGGGGGAAGTAGGAATCTGGGAGTTGGGAGAGGGAAGTTGGGAGGAGGAACTAGGAAGGTTATTTCTACAACAATTGCCTGCTCTTGATTTCAAGATATTTATTCAGCACATTTACTGTAAGATTTTTGGGTTTGGAAAGAACGGTAAGAATTCCATAGGTTTTGAGTTCATTTACAATTTGTTTCTTTTCTAATTCAAATTGTTCTACTACAGCCTGCGTATAAATCTCTTTCAGATTTTCTGCTTTGTTTTCGAGCACAGAGGTCATTTCTGTATTTTCAAAAAATACCACCACAAGCAAATGTCTTTCACTTATTTTTTTAAGATAGGGCAATTGTCTTCTCATGCCGGCGAGTGAAGCAAAATTGGTAAACAAAACAATCAGACTGCGCTGGCTTATTTTTCTTATGATGGTTATGTACAGTTTTTCAAAATCGCTTTCCAGATATTTTGTTTTCTGATGATAAAGTACTTCCTGAATTTTTTGTATATGCGCTGTTTTTTTATCCGGCGCAATAATGCTGTCAATATTATGTGCAAATGTTATAACGCCCGCCCTGTCTTCTTTTTGAAGCGCAATGCTGCTTAAAACAAGCGAGGCATTGATGGAATAATCCAGCAGGCTTAATCCTTCAAAAGGCATTTCCATTAATCGTCCTTTATCTATTACACAAAACACCTGCTGACTTTTTTCTTCTATATAATTGTTCACCATTAACTGTCCTTTTCTGGCGGTTGCTTTCCAGTTTACGGTGCGGTAATCATCACCGGTAACATATTCTTTTATCTGTTCAAACTCCATACTGTTGCCAATTCTGCGCTGCTTTTTCAGTCCGGCTTCAGATAAACGGTTATTAATTGCCATAAGCTGATATTTGCGCATTTGAAGAAAGGAAGGATAAACTGCAATTTCTTTGGACTGAGGAAAAGTGAACCTTCTTTGTATCAATCCAATAAAAGAAGAAATATACACATTGATATTCCCAAAGCCATAGCTGCCGCGCTTTACAGGTCGAAGGGTGTAATGAATATAAGCTGTTTTATGGGGAAAAATATCTGCTTCAAACAATACATTTCTGTTTTGAAATTCTACAGGAATTTCATCAATTATTTTTGCGCTGACTTTAAAATTATATCTGCTGTCAATAAACAGTTGCACAGGATTTTCGTCTCCGTTACTGAATCGCTCTGCGGTATGTCTGCCTGCTGCAATGGCTTTATTTTTTATGTAGAGAATGCCGTATTCTATAAAGAAAAGCAGAAGAAAAACAATCAATGCAATAAAAGGAATAACTCCCAGCCATTCTGCAAAGTAGCGTAGTATCATCAATGCCACAACAATAAATCCTGCGATAAAAAATCGCGGAGTAAAATACAAAGAGCCGATATATTTTTTCAGAAAGCTTATCATTTGTCTATCTTGGCACCTCTGTTTTTTTAATGATTTCATTGATTACATCCTGAGAAGTTGCATTTTCCATTTCTCTTTCAGGTGTAAGAATTATTCTGTGATTTAGAACGGAAGGCAGCACAGCAATAACGTCATCCGGTACAACAAAGTCTTTGCCGTTCATAGCAGCTAAAGCTTTACTGCTGTTAAGCACGGCAACCGAAGCTCTCGGGCTACCGCCGAGGTAAAGTGATTTATTGTTGCGGGTTTCGTTGATAATGTCTGCAATGTATTGCATTACTTTTTCTTCTACATGCACTTGTTTTACCAGTTTTCTGAAACGAATGATTTGTTCTCCGCTGAGTACAGAATTTACTGTATCGTTGAAGTGTGTGGTAATTCCCTTGTGTGCGTTTTCCAGAATTTTTATTTCTTCTTCCGGTTTGGGATACGGAACAACTATTTTAAAAAGGAATCTGTCAAGCTGTGCTTCGGGTAAGCGATAAGTGCCTTCATGCTCCAAAGGATTTTGTGTGGCAAGAACTATAAAGGGTTCGGGCATTTTGTACTGTGT
>JAEWWO010000183.1 GCA_023396345.1 Bacteroidota bacterium | reverse complement strand
TAAAGCTTTTCCAACGTAATGTTGTATTGAACCCACCTATTAAATCCGGCTCAACTTTCCCATAAGTATGTCTTGGATTATCCGGATCGTTTTCCTGATATATCCAATTATAGTCCTGAATATTATTTTTAGTAAATGCGTTATTATCAACATACCTTGAACCTACTTCTATTATAGGGAACCCTGTTTGCGGATCACGCTCTCTGTAGTTTGTTCTGCTGGTTTGCATAACGCCGTAATCTCCTCCTTCATATGCCCAAACTTCTACGCCATCGTAATTTCCCATCATTTGATAACCTGTAATACCAGGATAGAATTCAATAATCTTACCTCGGTTATGCGCAAAGTTTAAAGAGACATCCCATCTCAAATCTTTATTTCTTACTGGAGTAGCATTAATCAAAAACTCAACTCCTCTGTTTGCTATATTACCGGCATTAATTAATCGATTGGAGTAGCCAGTTTCACTTACATATGGAATTCTTAAAATCTGATTAAAGGTATTTGTTCTATAATAGGCTATATCAAAATTAATTCTATCTCTAAATAAGCCTACATTCGCACCTACCTCCATAGAACGTTGAATTTCAGGTTTTACATTGTAGTTTGGTAAAACAGAAGAGTTTTGTAAATCTGCTGTAATCACTGTATTTCCGTTCATGTCTAACACGCTTCCTTGTGTATATGTATTAAAGCTTGTAGCAAATGGCTGTGTTCCATTACCTACTTCTGATACAGAAGCTCTCAATCTACCAAAGCTCAACCATTCAGGCATAGAATTTTTAAATTGTTCAGAGAATATCCATGATAGGTTTGCTGACGGATAGAATACTGTATAATTATTCTGTCCTTCTGGTACAGAAGCAGGATAAACTAAACTTGACAACCAGTCATTTCTGGCTGTTAATTCTAAGTTCAGAAAGTTTCTGTAGTTTAAGTTAGCTATTGCATACAAACCGACTACCCTATTGTTGCCAGGAGCATAACCGTACCATATATGATCTCTATTATATCTGTCATTCACAGAATTATTCAATGTAAACATATCAGGAACAATCAAACCACCATTAGTACTGCTTCCATAACTTTCTGTTCTGTCATTTCCATATATTTCATTACCAATGATAAGATCTAAGCCTAAGTCTTCATTCATGAATTTGTCTGTGTAATGTCCTGTAAATATATAGTTATAGCTATAATTGTAGTTACCATTTAGCCCATAAGCGCCTCCCGAATGTAAAGCACCTCCGCCTTTTTCTTGTGTTTCTGTGAATGTTTTATAATAGTTAAGGTTTGCTCTACCTGTAAGGTCAATCTTTGGAGTAATTTGTGCTTTAAGCTGAGCAAAAGCTAATAAAGAGTTGTCATTCTTTATTGTGCTTAAATTATCAAACCTATTGAATGCAGCATTAACCTGATCAGTCCATAAACTATAATTATAATTTCTCATGGAATAATCCGGATTACGATAATTTTGATACCATTGTGCTAAATCCGCATTTCTTGGCACAGCATAATAAGTCAAAAATCCAAGGTTCTGTCCTGAAGTCCAAAACCAACGACTTTGGTTATAAAAATTCTGCATCTTAGTGTTACTATACGTCAACCCTCCATCAAAAGAAAAAACTTTATTTAAAACTCCTGTTGTTTTAAAATCCCAGGTATTTCTTCTTAAGCCATTATTAGGCAAAACTCCATCATTTATAGTGTTGGTATAAGATAATCTATAAGTCGCTTTTTCACTTCCACCATCAATAGCCACATTATTATTAATAAATCTACCATTTTGATAAAAAGTTCTCCAATTGTCAGGTTGAGGAGAATAAGGAACCTGAACAGTATTATCCCAAAGAGCAGGTACCATTCTGCCATCCATTTCTGCGCCCCAGCTGTAAGATGTTAAAACCTGAGTGCCATCAGGTGCAAAATTACCCTCCCTTGTAAGCCAGCTACCCATACCATATTTATCTTGTAAACCTATTGTGTTTGCATAAATATTTTCTGTTTGATATGTACTCGTAGCTGATATGCCTAAGCCTGTACCCAACTTACCTCTTTTAGTCGTAATTACGATGGCACCATTCGCACCACGAGACCCATATACAGAAGTAGCTGCTGCCCCTTTCAAAACTGATATTGACTCATAATCATCCGGATTTAAGTTCAATAACTGCGATCCATTATCTAAAGCATCTGCTCCAACCACATTAGAGCTAACTACAACACCGTCTATTACGAATATAGGTTGATTGTTTCCCGTTAATGATTTCGCTCCTCTAAGAAGTATTGAAGGAGTTGTTTGTACTCCTGCTGCTCCCATTACGTTAATATTCAGTCCTGCAACTTTACCTTGTAAGCCGGCAATAGGATTGACAGTATTTGTTCTTGCAATTTCTTCCCCTCCAACCGTTGTAGCAGCATAACCAAGGTTCTTGTCTAATCTTCTAATACCCAATGCCGTCACAACCACTTCGTTACCAGCAGTTTCTGTTGTAGGTATTAATACAACATTAATAAAATCATCTCCTCTTACTTCAGCGTATTCAGGAAGAAAGCCAACATAAGTGAACTCTAAAGTGCTTCCTTGCGGTGCTCTTAAAGTAAAGCCTCCTTCATTATTGGTAATCGCACCAGTTGTATTTCCCTGCACCTTAACAGATACATTAGGTATACCCATTCCTGTACTATCTGAAACCTTACCGGAAACAGATATTACTGATTGGCTAAAGCCAATTTGCATAAATAAAAGGGCAATAATGCTAAATAACCCTTTTAAAATGAGTTGTCGTGTTTTTCTCATTTTTGTTTGCTTTTATTGTTATTAAATAATTGTTTGCTTACGTAATTTTTTTAATTCATATCCATGGTCAGATGCTATATCATAAATATTCTCGGCATTTGACATTACTATAATGGCGGAACCGATAAGCTCCGATTCATATCCCATTTTTGAAACTTCAATATCAGTATGCTGCGAAATACGCGGAATTGCATATTCATTAATTGCTTGTTGTATAGATGTTAACCAGATCTTTCCTATAGTAGCCCCTCTGCCACTTATGATTATCTTAGCAGGATTGAATAAGTGTATAAGCGTGGCTATTCCTTTTCCTAAATTATATCCGGCAACAGAGATTTGCTCTACGGCTAATTTATCTCCGTTTAAAACAGCCTGAATAAAAAGTTTACTCTTTTCTTCATAATTCATATCAGGTGTCAATCTTCCGCTCATAAAACTTTCAACACCTTGTTCTATTTGCTCTTCAGCCATGCGAATCATGTAAATAAAAGAGCACTCCGTTTCAAGACAACCAGTTTTTCCGCAGCCGCACATTTTACCATTATTAAACATAGGTATATGGCTGAATTCTCCGGCAAAACCGTTAGAACCTCTGTACAGTTCTCCATTAATAATTATTCCCAATCCAACACCCCAGTTAAAGTTGATAATCATAGCATTATTGCTACCCTGCGCTGAACCAAAGTTATATTCTGCCAAAGCTATAGAGCTGGAGTCGTTTTCAATATATACAGGTAAACCTGTGCTGATTTTTATTTGCTTGGAAATATTTGCTCCAAGAAATGTATAATTATGTCCTGCAACAGGATCTACAAAACCCGGCATACCTATACCAATGCCCAAAAAGCTTTTCTTATCTATTCCGGATTCTGCAATTAGCTGAACTATGGCTTCTGTCAAAGTCTGTAATGCAACATAGTTATCCGTTAGTGGGATAGACACTTTTTTTACTTCTCCGATAAAGTTGTTGCTCATATCCATCACCACCAGACGTGTTATGAGCTGATCCATAGCTACTGAAATAATGTATTTTACATCGCTTTTTAATGCGTAAACAACGGGTCTGCGCCCACCACTGGATATGGCAAATCCTTTTTCTATCACCAACCCTTCTTCAATCATTTCATTGACAATCCGGCTTATCAGCGACAAGCTCTTATCAAGGCGCTTGCTTAACTCCAGACTGGAGGCACCGCCCGAAAAATACAACTCCTGTATTATCTTATTTTTATATAATTCTTCTTTCAATTTTCTTCAGATTTATGAAAAAAAGTGATTTTAATATACCAAAGTAACAATACTTTTTCCAAAAAAACAAGAAGTAAATACAAAAACTTAATATTTTTTTCATTTTAAAGTTAAAAATAAATATATTCAATAACTATTGTTCATTGGTTTCTAAGTTTTTAGATAGATATTTACATAGTTTTAATGTAGTTTTGGAAAAAATAATAAAATGCCTCACGAAGCTATCTCTGCGTTTGATATATTTAAAATAGGTGTTGGACCATCAAGTTCACACACGCTTGGTCCGTGGAAAGCTGCATTAATTTTCATCCAAAGTCTGAAAAATAATCATCAACTTAAAAACGTAGAAAATCTAAAAGTTTTGCTATATGGCTCTTTGGCTAAAACGGGTAAAGGGCACGGAACAGATTTGGCTGTAAAAATGGGATTATTGGGAGAAAATCCCGAATCTACTGACCTGGAAGATATGGGGAATAAAATGCAGCGAATTGCCGACGAAAATAAAATATTGCTTAACAATCAGCATTTAATAACATTTAATCCAGATGAAGATATCGTGTTTCTATATGAGGAATCGTTGCCTTTTCATCCGAATGGAATAAGCTTCCTTGTAACCTTTAATAATGGCGAACAAATAAGCGAAACTTACTACTCAATTGGAGGCGGATTTGTAATGCAGGAAGGTGAACAAGCAAGCGAAGCACAAAAAGCAGATCTTCCTTTTCCCATAGATACGGCCAGCGATTTATTGTTCTGGAGCGTAAAAACGGGAATGTCAATAGCAGATATTGTGGTAGAAAACGAGCTTTGCTGGCGCAATGAAAACCAGATAAAATCGGAGGCATTGAACATTTGGTCGGTTATGAAAAACTGTATTTACAGAGGTATTCATCAGAGCGGGGAATTACCGGGAGGACTCCAGGTGAAGCGCAGAGCATCAGTTCTAAACAAAAAATTGTGTAAAGGAAAAGTATACAACAGCTTTGAGGAATGGAAAGATATAATTAAAGAAGATCAGGGCAATTTTCAGAAAATGCTCGACTGGATTAGTTGTTTTGCCCTCGCAGTAAATGAAGAAAATGCTTCTTTTGGCAGAGTAGTCACAGCACCTACAAACGGAGCATCGGGCGTAATACCGGCAGTACTGCTTTACTTTATTATTTTTTGTAATGGTGATAATGATGATAAGATTGTTTCTTTTTTGCTGACCGCAGCAGAAATAGGAAGTATATTCAAGAAAAATGCAACAATTTCAGCAGCTATGGGTGGTTGTCAGGCAGAGATAGGCGTATCATCGGCTATGGCAGCAGCAGCACTGACGGAAGGACTGGGCGGCACACAAAAACAAGCTATGATGGCTGCAGAAATTGCTATGGAACATCACTTGGGTCTTACCTGCGATCCGGTTGCAGGATTGGTGCAGGTTCCTTGTATAGAGCGCAATACAATGGGGGCTATCAAAGCTATTATGGCTGCACAACTGGCTATGCAAAGCGCCCCGGACTATGCCAAAGTATCTTTGGATAAAGTCATAAAAACCATGTGGGAAACAGCACTGGATATGAACAGCAAATACAAGGAAACCTCCGATGGCGGACTTGCAGTAAATGTACCACTAGGATTGATTGAATGCTGATGATACAAATTATATATTAGAAACCGGGATATTTATTTTCTTCCTTTTGCTTTAAACTTTGTACGGTCTACTTTAGGTTGATTATCTAATGGATAGTTATACGCAACACTATTTAAATAACTGGCAATTTTCAATCTTTCCTGCCAGGATAAACTCCTGTAATACTCCGCATGAGACTGTTCTGCCTCTTTAAATGTTTGCGCCTTAAATGCAGTTTTATCCATTCTGTACATAACATTAAATTTAATGTTTATTATTGGATTACCAAACAAATTCTTTAACAGTATTTACAAATGCTTTGGCATGATCTACTGGAACTGACGGAATGATTCCGTGTCCAAGATTTGCAATGTGTCGTCCTTTTCCGAATGCCTTAAGCATCTCTTTGGTTTCCTGCTCAATTACAGAAATTGGCGATAATAGTTTTGCAGGATCAAAATTACCCTGAAGTGTTACATCGTCACCCGCAAATGCTCTGGCTGTCTGCGGTTCAATACACCAGTCTATTCCAAGCCCATGCGCACCGGTTTCTTTCATTTCTGCAAGCGAACTCCAAGCTCCTTTGGCAAAAACTATTACAGGAATTTCATCCTTTAACGCATGCACAATCTGACGAATGTATTGTAATGAAAAAATTTCAAAATCTTTTTTACTCAGTAACCCTCCCCAACTGTCGAACACCTGTAAGA
>JAEWWO010000141.1 GCA_023396345.1 Bacteroidota bacterium | reverse complement strand
ATGCTATACACTGTAGGCACATTTCCCGAAACACCAAAACCTACGATCATAAAACCAATTGCAGCAGTAATAACATGCGGAAAAATGATAGCTATAAGCAGTCCTGTCATTATCAAAAGTCCATTTATTCTCAGCAATTTTTTACGTCCAAAAGCAATTACAAGTCTGTCGCCAATTAATCTTCCCAAGGTCATGGTAAACATAAATACAAAATAGCCCAATAAGATTGTACCTCCCTTTGCATGCACTACATCTCTGAAATATTTTCCACTCCAGTCAAACATAGCTCCTTCGCATGCCATTGCAAAAGCACATATTAATCCCAATTTTAGCAGAAGAGAATTATCCTTTAATGTTTTAAAAAAGTTTTTTTTCTCTGCTTTATTAGATGGTTTTACCGGAGAAAAATCATCCAACAATAATTTCCGTGCAAAAAAAGTAATAATCCAAGTAATAGATGCCGATATAAAAAAATGATAAAACGTAGAAATGTTATAATGTCGTACAAGTATTGCCATAAGCGCTCCTGTACAGCCTGCTAAACTCCATAAACCGTGAAAAGAAGACATAATAGGTCTGTGGTACATTCGCTCTGCATTGATACCTTGTGTATTGACGGATATATTTCCAATATTGGCAAAAACACCAAAAAAAAATAAACATACTGCAAGTTGTACCGCCGAACTTACGAAGGAAATACTTAGCAATGTAAATGCATATAAAGAAATAGCAATAGGTTCTGTATTTTTACTTTTAAATTTTCTTACAGCCCACTGTGAAAAAGGAAGTGTACATATTTGTCCGATAGGAATTGCCAGTAAAATACTTCCCAAGGCTGCATCAGAAATATGTAGCTGTTGAGTGATAATATCTATTCTGCTTGCCCAAGAAGCAAAACAGAATCCCTGTAAAAAGTAGAACAATGAAATGGCTGTGCGTATTTTTTTCTTTTGTGGCTGTACATACCCATAGTTTGAATAAAATAGTTTAGAAAACTTGCCTAAAGAAAGAAATGCCGAAGCCATACTGCTCAATTTTGAAGTAATGCAAATGTAAGAAAATATGATGCAGTATATGTTGTAATACTTTTTTAATTAACTATTTCATTTATATTGGATATATTCAATGATAAAAAATATTTTTCAAATACGTCTCTAGTAAATAAAACTATCTTCCAATAAAATATTTTCTGAGGATGTGCCTAGCATTATTTTAAATTCACCTGGTTCAATTACATACTTCATTTCTCTATTCCACAACTTAAAATCATCTGTTTCCAATTCAAAAGTAATCTTTTTAGTCTCTCCAGATTTTAAATGTACACGTTCAAATCCACGCAGTCTTTTTTCATAGGTAGTAACGCTGCTTATTACGTCTCTTGTGTATAACTGAACCACCTCATCTCCATCTTTTCTTCCGGTATTAGTAACATCCACAGTAACCATAAGTTTTCCATTAGTATGTAATGTATTTACTATATTAAGATTACTGTATTTGAATGTTGTATAACTCAGCCCATGACCAAATGGATAGAGCATGCCTTTTACTTTTGCGCTCTCTCCCTGATCTGTTTGCGCATTGGGCTTAGTAGGAAAATTCATTGGTATTTGACCTACAGATTTAGGAAAAGTCAAAGTGATTTTCCCTCCGGGATTATAATCTCCTTTCAAAACATCTGCTACGGCTATACCCCCTTTAACTCCTGGATATCCGGCAAAAATAATTCCGTCAATATTTTTATCTATCCAGTTAAATGTAATGGGCATTGAACTAATAAATACCACCACCACAGGCTTACCCGTTTTTTTTATTTCTTTTGCCAACAAAAGTTGATGTCCCGTAAGTTCCAAAGATGTGCGACTTTTGCTTTCTCCTGCCGTTTTTGTATTTCCTCCTAATACTAATACCACTGCATCTGATTTTCGTGCTGTTTGCACAGCTTCGTTTATCATTTCTATTTCTACATCGTTGGGTTCCTGAGGCAAAATTTCACTTTCCGGCCATGTTTTATCTATGAGTTCACAACCTTTTGCATATAGAATGTTATCTTTGCCGTATTTGTCTTGCATACCTTGTAATATGTTTATACTCTTTGACTGTAATGGACCATAATGCGTATGTGCATAATCTGCATCAGTAGCATTAGGCCCTATTACGGCTATCTTTTTATATGCATCTGCCAATGGCAATATATTATTATTATTTTTAATTAATACTATACTTTCTCTAGATGCCCTTAATGCCACTGCTTGATGCTCTTCGTTGTTTACTATACGCTTGCTTTCTTCTGCATCTTTTACATATGGCTGATCAAATAAACCTAAACGAAATTTAAGACGTAATACATCAGATACTCTACTATTGATAGTATCGATTGGAATTTTATTTTCTTTTACTAACTCTCTGAGATATATAGCAATACTATCAGGTGGCCTAAAAGTTGTCCTCACATTCATTCCTGCCATGAATGCCTGATAAACAGCGTCTTTGAGATTACTAGCCACCTTATGTTTGAATGCTAAATATTCAAGAGCCTCACTATCGCTAACTACGTATCCCTTAAATCCAAAGTCTTTTCTAAGTCTTTGAATAAGCCAATAGCTACTTCCTGAAACAGGAATACCATCATAATCGTTATAAGAACTCATTACTCCCATAATATTTGCATTAGCTATTACTTTTTTGAAAGGATACAGCATAACGTCTTCAACTTCTCTCGGAGCTACTTGTGGGTCTGTTCTTGCTTCACCTTCTCTTGCTCCTTTATTTGCACTATATACTGCAAAATGCTTAGCTGTAGAAGCTACGTTTTTTTCCTGTATACCTTTTGCCATTTCAGTTCCCAATTCTGCTACTAAGAAAGGAGACTCACCATATACCTCTTCCAACCTGCCCCATCGTTGATCTCTGGCAACGTCCAAAATTGGGGCATAAACATGGTTATAACCTAGTGCTCTTGCTTCTATAGCAGTAATATTACCCATTTTTCTTATTAGGTCTCTATTCCAAGTCATTCCCATGTTAAGTTGTGTAGGAAAACCGGTAGCTTCATAGGCTTCAATACCTCTTATGCCTTCATTAGTAAAATCTGCGGGTATACCTAATCTTGTTTGCTCAATAAAAAAACGTTGTGTTTCGTTCATTCCCCACACATGTCTTTTTATATCTTTTACCAAGTCTATGGGTTCCTCTCCTTTTTTCCAACTCAAGAAACCGTTCAAGTGTTCATCAATATTAGCAATTCCATCTTTCCACAATTTATTTTTCCATTCCTTAGTAGGTATAGTATCCTGAAGTATTCTCTTCCAGCCATACAATGTAACCATTTGGCATGTTTTTTCATCTAAATTCATTTTACTTAATAGATCCTGTACCCTTCTTTCTATCGGCTGTGAAGGATCTTCATAAATATCTTTTCTATTATTTTTATTTAAATCTATCCAGCCTTTTTTATATATTTCTTTTTTAGGCGCAAATGCCTGTCCTATGCATAATATATTTAAGCCTAAAATAAATAAGCAACTTAAAAATAGTCTCTTCATAATCATTGTTATTCTCATTAATTTAATCTATTATTTCAAAAATATTATCTATCAGTCACAATTTCATTTGTCATATTACATTATGCTTTCTTCTCTTTTTTCATTAAATCAAGCAATTCTTTTAAATGATTGTAATATACTCCCCGTGGTGAAGCGTTCTTTTTAATGCAAAGAACTGCGGCCAGGCCTATTATTTCTCCCATCATCCCGCAGGTACGCATTACACGTATTGGACCGATACCGTCTTGTGCAACACTTATATTCCTTCCCGCCATGAACAAATTGTCAATATTTCGACTATAAAGAACTCTGTATGGAGCCCAATATGGTACTTTATATTTAAATTCTTTCCCATCTGTAGCCCTAGATATAAAAGCATCTTCTCCCATTCCTTCATCAAAAGCTTTATCACTTGTATGAATATCAATATGCCAGGAACATGGAAATGCCGGATCTGGAAATTCTTTTCCTTTT
>JAEWWO010000135.1 GCA_023396345.1 Bacteroidota bacterium | reverse complement strand
TAATAGTACTGACCCTTTTGACTTGTTACTGAAAGAAAATGCAGAAAGTTTCAGCAAATTGTACGCATTCCTAAAAAATAATTTTTCTACTATTGCTGTCTATCGTATAGAAAAAGGAACACAAATTCCCATACTTATTATTCTTTCAAACGAAGAAGATATATTTCTTCTGGAAACCATGGCGGAAGAAACGGGATAAGTTTACCCCTTCAATAAAATATTATTTCTTTTCTAATATTTAATAAATGAATGTAATTTTGTTTTATAAATGCAAGTAACATGAGAAACGCTCTAACGCTTTTATCTTTTTTAATGATAATAAGCTCTTGTTCTAAAGTACCAATTGCAATAGTACCGGTAGTTAATCCCATTACAGATACAGTCTTGTTTACTGAGCAGTTCGAGAGTCCTGCAAAAAACAATTACAACAATACTTTGCTGAATCTGCAAACAGGTCAGTGGATAATAGCAAACGCTATGCTGGGTACAAGTATTAACGACAAAAAAAATGGCAGTCAGTCAGTAAGAATAATTGGCAACGGCTCTGCGAGCATGGCGTATACGGTGAACTTAGGAAGTGAAACTACCATAAAACTCAACGTTTCGAAATACGGAAATTCTCCTGACGGAAAGTGGTATTTGCTTGCTTCCAACAATGGAGGTGCTTATGAAAAAATTGGTGAAACTCTTACTACTACTGCTTCTTCGCTCACAAGCACTGAAATTAAATATACTAAAAAAGGATGGACAAGTTTTGCCATTCAAAAAATAGAAGATGGTAGTATCTTAAACTTTGATGATTTCAGTATTACAACCAAAACACCAGAGTACAATGTTAATTACATTGCTCCTCCTCCTTATATAAATAATTATACTTTCGGACCCGGCACTTCATTACCGCCGGTAACGAATCCTGATTTTATAGTAATGGGTGCAGTTGGAGCCGACAGCAGTCTTTATCCGCTTTCCGGAGACAACAGCAGTTTGCTGTTGGGCAATCCCAGCAATGCTATACAGAACACAACTACATCTGCGAATAATTACCTTTTGGTAAGCAGATATTACGCAGCCTCTTACAACCGCGATAAAGCAACGCCCAACTGGGTTTCATGGCATTTAGACAAATCAAATTACGGCGCAGTTTCCAGAGAAGATAATTATACCACTAATACATTTCTACCTTCTGACTGGTACCGAGTAGCTGCCACAGATTACGGCACAAGTTATACACGTGGACACAACTGTCCGAGCGGAGATCGCACATCGAGCAGAGAAGCAAATAATTCTGTTTTTTTAATGACCAATATGATTCCGCAAACGTCAGCAAACAATAATGGTGTATGGAATAATTTTGAAAGTTATTGCAGATCATTGACCGACGCCGGAAACGAATGCTATATCATAATGGGTTCTTACGGAAATGCAACCACTATTAACAGCGGCAAAATAACTGTGCCCACCAATGTATGGAAAGTTGTGGTAGTACTTCCTAATGGAAATAGTGACGTGAGTAGAATCAATGCTTCTACAAGAGTAATTGCCATCAATACTCCGAATACCAATAACTCAAACGACGACTGGAAAACCTACCGTACATCAATAAAGGCAATTGAAGATGCTACAGGTTACAAACTGTTATCTGCTTTGCCTGCCACTGTAAAAGATGCGCTGGTAAATAAAATAGATAATCAATAAAGTAAAATATTTTATATTAAAATAAATTTTATTGATTAGATTGCGTATAAGGATTAAAATCATTTTTTATGCGCAATGATTTTCAAATATTCCTGAAACAAATTCCTGCCTTAAGAATACTTGCCGGCATCATCATCGGTATAGTAGTTCAGGAATATTTGTCATTTTCTGCCAAAGAAATTTTATTTACTTTCCTCATTCTACTGTTATTATTTATCGGTTATAATTTCTTTTCCATAAAAAATAAGTTTGCTTATCGCTGGCTTTCCGGAGTAGTTGTTTTATCTCTGTTTTGTTGTGCCGGAGCTTTGCTTCACTTGTTTAATAAAGATACTTTTCAAGATAATTGGTACGGACATTTTGATAACAGCAATGCTTATGAAATAGTGTTACAACAAGTGCTAGAGGAGAAACCAAAAACATTTAAAACCATTGGAAAAGTAACGCATGTACTTAGCAATAACAATTGGCAACCTACACAAGGTGATGTGTTGTTATATTTCAGAAAAGATTCTATTCCTGACTTAACCATCGGTTCTGTTATACTCACTAACAAACCTTTACAGCTCATAAAAAATTCAGGCAATCCCGGAGAGTTTAATTATCAGCAATACAGTAACAGAAACAATCATTATCACCAGTTATTTCTGAACAGGAAAGAGTATATTTTATCTGATAAAAAAGTACACTATCCTTTTAAAGAATGGCTTGCAGACATGCGTACTACAGTGATGCAGATAATTGATAAGTTTATTAAAGGCGATGATGAAAGAGCGGTGGCAAAAGCTTTACTCATTGGTTACAGAAAAGATATTGACAGAGATTTATATCAAAGATTCACCAACACGGGAGTAGTGCATATTATTGCCATCAGCGGTATGCATCTGGCTATGATTTATGCAGCTTTACTGCTGCTACTCAAACCAGTAAAAAGAAGAAAGAACGGGAAGTTTATTGCAGGATTCATAACACTTTTAATCATATGGATATTTACTTTGCTGGCCGGTTTTGTACCATCCATTGCAAGAGCAGCGGTTATGTTC
>JAEWWO010000274.1 GCA_023396345.1 Bacteroidota bacterium | reverse complement strand
TGGACGGAGCAAATATGAATGCGCAGGTTGGATTCACTTCTCCGGGTAATATCGGAGCGGATGTACGTCATCTTAATTTGCATAAAACATTCGCTATCCCGCATGGTGGTGGAGGTCCGGGTGTTGGTCCTATTTGTGTAAGAGAGCATTTGAAAAATTATCTTCCCGGACATGCAAGTTGCGGAACGGAAGGTGCAGTCAGCGCTGCGGCATTTGGCTCTGCATCTATTCTGCTTATCAGTTATGCTTACATAAAAATGCTGGGTATGGAAGGATTGAAAAATGCAACTTCCTATGCTATACTCAACGCCAATTACATGAAAGCAAAACTGGAAAAATATTATACCGTTTTGTATGCCGGCAAAAACGGATATTGTGCGCATGAGTTCATTGTAGACTTGCGTCCGTTTAAATCTTCTGCGGGTATAGAAGCGGAAGATGTGGCTAAAAGACTGATGGATTATGGCTTTCACGCACCTACAATGAGTTTTCCTGTACCGGGAACCATTATGATAGAACCCACAGAAAGTGAAGACAAAGGAGAGCTTGACAGATTCTGCGATGCGTTAATCAATATCTATAAAGAAATAAAACAAATAGAAGAGGGCAATGCTGACAGGAAAAATAATCCTCTTAAAAATGCGCCGCATACACAACGCTTAATTTGTTCTGATACTTGGGAATTTCCTTATGATAGACAGGTAGCTGCGTTTCCGTTGCCTTATGTATATGAGAGTAAATTCTGGCCCGCAGTATCAAGAGTAAATAATACTTATGGCGACAGAAATCTTATCTGCACCTGTGCACCTACGGAAAGCTATGCAGAATAAGGCTTTCAACTCATAGTAACAAAAAATGCTTCCCAAAAGGGAAGCATTTTTTGTTTAGTTATATTCAAATTATTAAGGAGCAACCAATCTGAAACCATTACCATGAATGTTAACAATTTCAAGTGCCGGATCTTCCTTAATGTATTTACGTAATTTAGCAATGTACACATCCATACTTCTACCGTTAAAATAGGTATCGCTGCCCCAGATTTTCTTCAATGCTTTATCGCGTGGCAATAAATCATTTTTATGTTCAGCCAGCATCTTAAGCAATTCATTTTCTTTTGGAGAAAGTGTTTGTGTTTGTCCGTTAATAGTCAATTCTCTTAAACGAGGATTAAAATGGAAGCTTCCTAAATCAAACTCAACGTATTCGTTGTCTTTGTTCACCTCTTCATTGCGTTTTAATATTGCTTTTATTTTCATCAGCAATACTTCGCTGTCAAAAGGTTTGGTGATGTAATCGTCAGCTCCTAATTTATATCCTTGTATAATATCTTCTTTCATAGTTTTAGCACTTAAGAAGAAAAGTGGTACATCCGGATCAATATCTCTTATTTCTTCAGCCAGCGTAAAACCATCCATGTTAGGCATCATTACATCCAGCAAACAGATATCAATACTTTCTCTCTGGAAAGCTGCTAAACCAAGTCGACCGTCTCTTTCAAGAACAACATCGTAATCATTAAGTTCAAGATAGTTTTTTAAAACCATACCTAAGTTCTGGTCATCTTCACAAAGAAGTATTCTGTATTTTTTTTGTTCCATTTCGTTTATTTTAATAATATTTTTTGTTAGTATATATCTTAAATAAAATATATATTTTATTAATTAGCAATAATCATGCTAACAGTATTTAGCTTTATAATTATTGCCACAAATTGTCAGGATATTCTCCATTTTTTACCAATTCCATAACTTTTTCTTTTACCAAAGGAGCATCTTCTTTATAGGTAACGCCAAACCACACCGCATCTGTGGGTACAACTTCAATTACGCCCATGCCTTTCTTGATAAATAAATCTGCTACTTTAGGCATTAAGAATTCAGATTTTATATCGTCTATATTTTTAGATAAAAATTCATCAAACTCTGCAACACAAAGGTCTATAAAGCTTTTATCGAAACAGAAAAAGTTCATACTTACGAATGTTTCAGGATCCATTTCAACCAAATTATCTCCATCTTCGTAAACAACTTTTCCATCCTTTTTATAAATTTTCAATCTTTCTTCAATACCGGTTAATTCTCCTTTTTCATTGGTAATGATTTCGCCGCGGCTCACACTTCCGTTATCGCTTAATGTGTTTTTTAATTTGTAGGCGATAGATGCGTAAGTATTTTCATTCACTCTCTCAGTAAGAAATTTGTAAGCTTTTTCAAAAGCATCTTTACCATAGAAATCATCAGCATTAATTACAGCAAAAGGTTCATTCACTTTGCCTTCACAACAAAGAATAGCTTGTGCAGTTCCAAAAGGTTTTACTCTTTCAGCAGGAATTGTGTACTTTTCAGTACCGGTTGTCATTTTTTGAAATACATAATCTACTTCAATATGCGGTGCCATTTTAGCCTCGAACTTATCCTGAAAATCTTTAAAAAATTCTTCACGAATAATAAATACGACTTTTTTAAATCCGGCTTTTACAGCATCATAAACGGAATATTCAAGAATAGTTTCTCCCGAAGGTCCAAAAGATTCCATTTGTTTCATACTTCCATATCTACTTGCCATTCCTGCGGCTAAAATTACTAATGTAGGCTTCATTGTTTTATAGTTTTATTGATATTATATTTATATGTAAAAATAACGAATTAATTTATCAGTTCAGAATATTCTAAGTTCAATAATATCAAACGATTTCATAAATTTTTTATATTAGCGCATGTTTAACTATAGCCCTGATATTTTTATACCGCAAACTATTTCGCCTTCCTGGTCTGATAATGTGTCTGTTGATGTATTACGAACCGATTTGCTGCATCCTGTAGTAAGCGGCAATAAATGGTTTAAGCTCAAATATTATGTTGAAGATGCAATAGCTAAAGGGTATAAAGAAATGGCAACATTCGGCGGAGCATTCTCCAATCATATTGTAGCTTCAGCGTTTGCTGCAAAGCAAGCAGGATTGCGCATTACAGGCATCATAAGAGGTGAACCGGATATGGTAAATAATTCTCCTACATTGCAACAGGCGCAGGAGTATGGTATGCATTTTCATTTTGTGGCAAGAAATGAATACCGGGATAAAGAATTAATAAAAAATAAATTTAATGATTTTTATATTGTTAATGAAGGAGGATATGGCAAGTTGGGTGCTAAAGGTGCGGAAGAGATGCTAACCGGCATTTCTCATTTTGAAATTTATGATTACATAATACTTGCCGTAGGCTCGGGTACTACAATGGCCGGTATTATTAACGCAGCACATCATCATCAGAAAGTAATAGGAGTGAGTGTGATGAAAAATAATTATTCACTCGAGAGTGAGATGAAAAACCTTATAAACAAAGCATCGTACATTAAAAAATATGAGCTGCTTCATAGTTATCATTTTGGGGGATATGCCAAGAAAACTGATGAATTAATTAATTACATGAACAGCTTTTATAAAGAAACAGCCATTCCCACTGATTTTGTTTATACCGGAAAAACAGCTTTTGCACTTAAAGATTTGATAAACAATAAGGTGTTTAAGCCTTATGCAAAAGTATTGTTTATTCATACCGGAGGATTGCAGGGCAACAGATCTTTGCCTGATGGTAAATTAATTTTTAAATAAACTATTTTAAGTTTTATTTTGTCATAGATTCAGTCTAATTGAATTATTTTTACGCCCATGTTTAAGAAATTTTTATTTGTAACTCATTTTTTACTGTTAACGTGTTTCCTGTATGCGCAGAATACGCTTCCTGATTTTTCAATTGAGAAGAATAAAAAAAATGAAAACATTATATCCTGGCGCAATCCTTTCAGCTCTTCTTTGATACAGCTGGTGATACAGCGTTCTATGGATAGTGTAAAGAATTTTAAATCCGTTCATGCGTCTGAAAATCCGGCTTTAGCTTCCGGTACTTACTCTGAAGTAGCAGGTTCTAAGTACTACTACAAAATATTCTATATGTTGCAGGATGGTTCTTATTACTCAACCGCAGTAAAAACAGTTCCTTCAGGTTTTGAAACACCCGGATTGATGAGCTATCTGAATAGTTTTGATACTATTCTTGTAGCATCGGGCGGCAACAGAGATGTTTATCAAAAACAAAGATTTATGCGCTTGCGCGATTCCGTAATTGCACATACGGCAGACAGTCTGGTATATGTAGATAAAAATATGGTGAATTATGTACATTATGTACCGCAATATATTGACCCATCGGGAACTCAGTCGGGATATAAATACATTTCTAATTACGTATACCTTAACTCCGAAGGAAACCCTGTAATCAAACTTCCTTACAACGATTATTATAAATATTCCATGACTATTTTTAACCGTGATGGAAGAGAAGTAATGTATAAGATTGAAAGCTTTAACAGCAGCGAATTTATTTTAAGTAAATCAAGTTTTATATATCCCGGATTCTATCCTTACGAAATTAAATTTAACAATCAGGTAAGAGATAAAAACCGGATTGAGATAAGATAATCGGGTTACTTTTTCAGAAAAATGTAATTAATATTAAATTTGAAAAAACAATGAAAAAGAAATTAATATATGCAGCATTATTGATGATGCCATTTGTGTTTGTTGCGTGTGAAAATACAGACGAACAGGCTCAGATTTCCATTGATGCAAAAGATGGCAATATCAACTTAAATTCCAGCGGATTAGAAAAATTTACCGACTCTACTATTAAAGGAAATGCCAACGTTAATATCTCCAAAGATGGTAATGTTTCTGTGAATGGAAAAAACCTTGGAGTAAATGTAGATTCCACAGGTGTAAATGTAAAAATGAAAGACGGAAAGGGCATCACTGTTGACTCCGAGAAGGTTCAGGTAAACATCGGAGGCTTTAAAGTAAACATACAGAAGTAACGTTTACAAAAAAAATAGAAAGATTAAAAATAGCACTTATTAAAGTGCTATTTTTGTTACATATCAATACGAAAATTACTATGTACAGATTTCTAACATCCTTTTCAATTGCATTAATTTCTTTCTTTTGTTTCAAAAGCAATGCACAACCTTTGGGTAATTTTGTAAAAATACATCCTCAGGATTCCTATCAAACTATTATAAAAAAGGCTGCTAATGTTACGCCTTCAGAAAGGCAATATAAATGGCAGTTGCTGGAGCTTACAGGTTTTCTGCATTTTGGTGTAAATACTTTTACCGACAAAGAGTGGGGAACAGGAAAAGAAGATCCCGCTATATTTAATCCGGTGAATCTGGATGCGGAACAATGGGTAAAAACTATGAAAGATGCGGGTTTTAAACAATTAATTATTACAGCGAAGCACCACGATGGTTTCTGTTTGTGGCAAACAAAAACTACAAAACATTCTGTTGCTGCCAGTCCGTGG
>JAEWWO010000093.1 GCA_023396345.1 Bacteroidota bacterium | reverse complement strand
ACTCACAGGTGCGCATTACCGCCGCAATATTGTGCGGATCTTCAATATTTTCGAGAATAACCGTTAAATCCGACTGTCTTTTATTTAAAACGCTGAGCAGTTTTTCTCTTCTTTCATCCGTCATGAATTGTTATTTTTTACCCTCTATCATATATTCTGCTGTGGCTTTCAGCTGATCAAAAAAATCTTCTCCGTATCGGCGAATCAAGGGTTCTTTCAGAAATTCATACACAGGAACTTTTAGTTTTTTTCCTAATTTACAGGCTGCTGCACATAAATCTTCTCTGGGTTCATAGTTAAGGTACTCCACATTTTCATCAGCACTGCTTTTTGTAGTTTTAATGGGAAAAAGATGGCAACTTATCGGCTTTTTCCAGTCCAATTTACCATCGTAATAAGCAGACTCTATGGCACATTTAATGATTCCCTGTTTATCTCTGTATCCGTAAGCACAAATAGAATTATTAATAGTAGGTGTAACGTTTCCAAAATACTCATCAAAAATATATTTGCCTTTCTTTGCCACTTCTTCTATTCCTTCTTTAGTCATGTAAGGCAAAAAGGCTTCAAAGTTTTCTTCTATTATTCTGCACTCTTCATCTTCCAAGGGAGCTCCGGCATCGCCATCCTCGCAGCAACCGCCTTTGCAGGCATTTAAATCGCATACAAATTTTTCTTCTACAATCTCGTCACTGAGCAGTATTTCGTCTATAACAATCATAAAAAAATTTTACTGTAATTTACAACGTACAAATAAAGGCTTTTTGTATACTTTACTAAATTTTAATCCTGCAAATCAATGGTGACTTTTACTTTCTGCAATCTGTTTTTGGCTACCTGCAAAACGGTAAAAACAAAATCTCCCGATACCACCTTATCATTTGCCGCAGGAATTTCTCCGGCAATTTCAAGCACAAGACCGGCAATAGAGTCGCTGTCGCCTTTGATAAGATCAAAAGTATCTATAGGCAGATTCATAACCTTGCAGGCATCTGAAATTTTTACATTGCCGTTAAAAAGATAATTGTAATCGTTTATTTTTTCATAAGGGTTTTCTTTTTCGTCGTGTTCTCCTTTTATTTCACCAATTACAGAAGCGTGAATGTCGGCAAGTGTAACAATACCGCTTGTTCCGCCGAACTCATCAACCACAACAGCCATAGAGATTTTCTCTTTTACAAATTCATTCAAAAGTTCTTCAATCATTTTATATTCATGTACAAAATAGGCAGGCTTCACCACACTATGCCAGTCGAAAGAACTGTTTTTTATATGCGGCAATAAATCTTTTACGCAAAGAATACCCACCGTTTCATCCAGATTATTTTTGTAAACCAGCAATTTTGTAAAATATACTTTCTGAATTTCCTTGATTACTTCTTTAAAAGACATATCATGCTCAAGCCCCACTACATCAAGTCTTGAACGCATAACCTGCTTAACCGGAATTTTGCTGAAGTTAAGTACGCCTTTCAAAATTTTCTTTTCCTCTTCCGATGCTTCGTTGGTTTTAACTTTATTGATTACGTTATCAATTTCCTGATTGCTTAAAGTATTGGAAGTGCGGTTAAACAGTGATGCCTCCAGCCTTGTAGCAGAGGCAAGCATCCACGAAGAAGCTCTTCCGAAAATATAATAAATGAACTCTGTAAGAATGCCAAAGTCTTTTGAAAAGCGAATGTTTTCCTGCCCAGCATATGCTTTGGGCAGGCATTCGCAAAATAGAAAAATAATAAATGAAAAAGTGAAAAGCTTAATCACAAACATCAACCCTTCTGCAATAGAAGGCTCGGGAATTAACACATCAATAAGCATATTTGCAGTAAATGCTATAGACAGATAAAAAAATACACTCGCCACCTGCATGGAAAATAAAAGCTCCTGCGGCTTTTCGAGCAAATCCACAACGCGCTTGTAAGCGGGCTGAGGTCTTGTTTTGATTAAATTAATATCCTTTTGCTCCAAAGACAAAAATGCTACCTGAGAACCCGACGATACAAATGCAAGAATAAATAACCCGAACAGCACAATGGAAAGCACTGTGGCTATTTGCGGATTAGGCACCTGTAGCAGTATGTTTAGCAAATCGGTCATGGTGTTTATTATCAATTACTGTCAGCTAAATTTTATAAACGTTTTGCAAGAAACAATTTATTGGAGGTGAAGATATTATAATTATTTTTTTTGGTAAAATATTTATTCCTTAAAAGCATTCCATCCCTGAGCGGTAATATCAAAAGTATTTCCTCCTCTTGTTCTTATTTTTTTGCCTTCGCTCGGTTCGGTCATGTAACCGATCACCGCAATCTCTTCGTTCAGGGTAATTTTATCGTAATCTTCCTGCTTGAGTGTAAACAAAAGCTCATAATCTTCGCCGCCGTTTAAAGCACAAACCGTGGGGTCTAATCCAAACTTAAAAGCTGCAGTCCGTGAGCGGTCGTGTATGGGAAGCTTGTCTTCAAAAATCACACAGCCCAGTTCGCTATGCTTACAAATATGCAACACTTCACTGCTTACGCCGTCGCTTACATCCTGCATGGCTGTTGGCGTAATATCATTTTTTTCTAAAAATTCTATGATATCTTTTCTGGCTTCTGGCTTCAGCAATCTGCCGACAATATAATCCTCTCCTTCTAAATCCGGCTGAATATTAGGATTTTCAAGATAAATATTTTTTTCTCTTTCCAGCAGAGTCAATCCCAGAAACGCTCCGCCCACATCTCCTGAAACGCAGATAAGGTCTCCTTTCTGCGCCGTGCTGCGTTTTACAAATTTATCGGGAGCCACTTCTCCTATTGCCGTTACGGAAATAACAAATCCTTTGCCGGATGATGAAGTATCGCCTCCTACTAAATCAACATTATATTTTTTGCAGGCAGCATATACCCCTTCGTAAAATTCATCAAGCGCTTCCAACGCAAAACGATTGCTGATGCCAATACTTACGGTAATCTGCGTAGGCTGCGCGTTCATCGCGTATACATCGCTCAGGTTTACAATCACCGACTTATAACCCAAGTGTTTAAGCGGTGTATAAGATAAATCGAAATGTATGCCTTCAATTAAAAGATCGGTTGTAAGAACGGTTTGCTTTCCAAAATGGTCTATAACCGCCGCATCATCGCCCACACCCACAATGGTGGACGCGTTGTATATTTCAAAGTTTTTTGTAAGATGTTCTATCAGTCCAAACTCGCCAAGCGAGGCTATTTCTGTGCGTTTTTCCATTAAACGAAGATAAATTAATTTGACGGATAATTTTTAGTAAAGAGAAGGATAATAATGATTAACTATTACAGTTTAATTTTTATGTATGAGTATGCATAAAGCTTTTAAGAATCGGACAGAATAATATTTTCCTCTTTCAATAAAGGTAAATTACTGAAACGTAAAACAAGATTGGCGACCACCGCAACGTCTCTGCCGCAATAAGCTGCGATGCGCTCAAGGTCTCCGTCATTGTAATATACATTTCGCACGTCACCTCCCTTGATATCGGTTTTAGATGTGGGCACATCCATTACATGCGCCAGCAAATCAAGTGAAATGTAGCTTTTGTAGTCGCCAAAACGCCACCATTGCAAAGTATCAATAGTTTTTGTTTCCCAAGGCTTGGAAGCATGTCCGGGAAGAAAAGCAGGAAAAGGAAGATGGTTTGCATATATTCTGCGGCAGATGTACGGAATATCAAACTCCTTTATATTATGCCCAACAAAATTAAAGTCAGGATGTTTGGTAAAAAACCTTTCTACATAAGAAATAAATTTTTGTAACAGCTCTTTTTCCTCGTGTCCGGCAATGTTTACAATCTTCAGATAAAGTTCTCCATCTTTCTGGTAAATATAGCCGATAGATATGCAGATTATCTTGCCAAATTCAGCCAGAATGCCCGCTCTTTCATTATATACCATATCCGGAGTTTGGTCTTCTTCAATAATTTTAGCATTTTTTTCTATGAATAAATCTCTCCATTTTTCGTTCATATGGAAGAAATCTCTATTTTGTGGAACTGTTTCAATATCTATAAACAAATTCGATAATAAATTATTGACATTTGGCATTGTTTCAGTATTTTTATTTAAAGTTATAAATAAAATATGGCTTATTCAACAAATCCGGTTACGGCTAATCCCGTACCTTCATCAAATAACGACAATAACGAGGGTAAAAATAAGAAGACCTGGTATATTGTTTTAATCGTTGCGCTTCTTGGCACATGGGCTTATCTTATTTACGATAAGGCACAAAATAACCGCAAAGAAAAAGAACTGAGGACGCAGGTAGTAACCACCGACTCTTTGCGCAACGTGGTGCAAATGCAATACGACGAAATTTCAAGAGAACTGGACGCTACGCTGGGCGAAAATACCAGCCTGAAAGGAACTTTGGCGGAACAGAAATCGGAAATTGACCGGTTAAAAGCACAGATACAGGAAGAACTGGTAAAAAGCAATGGCGATATGCAACGTGCGCAATCACTGATTGGCGAATTAAGAGGAAGAGTGAACAACCTTCTGGCACAGATTGATGTACTGAAAAAACAAAATGTTGCTCTCACGGAATCGAATCAAGAGCTAACGATGCGTAATGATACACTTCAGCAGGAAAAAATTGCCATTATAGATACGCTCACCGAAACACGTACAGAAAAGGCAAGAATTGAAGATGAGGCGTCTACCTTGTATATATCAGGATTAAACATAACGCCAGTATCTGTAAGCCGCTCAGGAAAAGAATCAGAAACATCACGTGCCAGACGCGCAGACATGTTGAGAGTAGATTTTACAATTGGAGAAAACAGAGTAGCATCCTCCGGCAATAAATCAATCTATGTAATAGTTACCAATCCTGACGGGAATGTTTTATCGTCTCCCGGTATGGGCAGCGGTATTTTTAATACGCGCCAAAGCGGAGAAAAAGTTTTTACAAGACAATTGAATGTAAATTATACGCAGGGACAAAGCCTTCCTGTGAGCTTTACGCTTTCGCAGGAAACCCCATACAAAGCCGGAAACTACAGAGTAGATGTATATAACAACGGATACAGAATTGGAGGCGGAAATGTTTCTCTAAAAAAATCTATCCTGTAAAATTTTTTATATAAAAAAAGCATTGTTTTATAACCTGTAAAATTATCGGCTATGCAGAGATATTTTTTATTTGCGCTGCTATTAACCCTTACTCTTTCTGCCTGTAACAACAATAATCGTCAGGATAGAAGAAGCAGTGTCCGTGATAC
>JAEWWO010000081.1 GCA_023396345.1 Bacteroidota bacterium | reverse complement strand
GGATACTGTTGCCCCAAAATATGATTCACAACCTGCAACTATTGCTCTGGCGTGGTTATTAGCTCAACCATTAATTACTGCACCTATAGTAAGTGCAACAAGTACTTCGCAATTACAAACGTTGATTGATGCTCCGCAAATACAACTGGATGCAGAAGACGTAAAACTTCTCAATGAGGCAAGTAGTTAAATGAAAAATTGATTTATATTTTTATACTCAATATAACAATATAAAAAGTACCCGTTATTTTGCATTTGCAAAAACGGGTATTTTGTTTAAAGAAAGAAGGTCATATTTTATAAGCCTGCTGATAATTTTTATTGTTGCAAGTATGCATATAAATTGTATAGCTCAACAAAGGAATGTACAAACGGGCAATCAGCAATGGCTGCATTATTTTAATCGTTATAAACTAAACGATAAATTTTCTTTGAACAGTGATGCAGGTATTCGTTTCAGAGATGGCTTCGATAATCTTTCGCAATATGTTGTAAGAACAGCGGTGTCTTATAAATTAAATTCTAATCTGAATATTGCTGCAGGCTTTGCCAATTCAGGGTTTTACAACGATGGAAAGCTTACTGCCATGGAATACAGACCTCATCAGGAAATTACACACAAAACAAAAATTAAAAAGAATATTCTTGCACAGCGCATAAGAATAGAGGAGCGTTTTTTTGATTACACGGATAAAGTATCGGATTTTAATTTCAGATTTCGTTACAGGGTTTTAGTAAATATACCTGTGTATCAATGGAGCAGCAATCCTTTGAGAAAGATAAATATTTCACTTGCAGATGAAGTTTTTCTGAATGCCGAAAAAAATATTGTGTATAATACTTTTGACCACAACAGACTCATTGGCGGTATTGAGTACGCTACCCAAGATGTAGTGGTAGCGCTCAATTACAATCGCCAGTTCATCAGAAAAAATCTGCCTGATACTTATTCTTTACAGCATGTACTGTGGTTTACCGTAACGCATAGTATTGACAATGCTGCACATTAAATTATCTGCAACAATCTTTCTTAAAAAAATTGCGGATAAAAAGCCAAAGCTTATTTCCTATTTTAGCAATATCAATCATGCTTATATAGTTTCTGCATTGTAGCCCGCAGCTTTCACGGTTTCTATTACTTCTTCCTGTGTTAGTGCGTCTGTATGCACTGTAAGAATTTTATCGGGATTATTTGTATCCACTTCCCACTTTTCAATACCTTCTTCTTTCTCTAAATGTGGCGTCACCGCTGATACACAGCCGCCACAATTAATATTTGTTTTAAATTTTAATTCTTTCATTTTTAATAATATTAATAATGTACAATTATTTTTTCTGTGTTTTCTTTACTCACAAAATACACAAAATTATTTATACTTTATATTCTTCACTTCTACCGATAAGTATCGGTATTTGTTCGGAAGACAACTCTCTTGTGAAACTGTCATGTTGAGCGTAGAGCGAAACATCTAAAGTATAGCGCTATTCTTATTTAAAAATTTTATATCTGAATCCTCCATAAAACATTCTGTCATAAATCGGTCCCCAGATCATAGAGGCATCAAAGTAATTACTAAACGGATTATCAGCAGAAATGATATTATTCATCTGCATAAAATTACCCAAATTTTCTGCACCTACATACAATTCAAAGTTTTTGTTTTTGCCGAATGTCTTACTGATTTGTGCATTCATCATAAAATAATCCGGTGAATATTCCGGCATTTGATATTGTACAGGATTTTGTGTTGTTGATGGAATTCTTTTTCTTCCGATATAATTAATGGTGTAATCAAAAGCCCATCCGTTGATGTGATAAGCCAGATTAGCAAAAGCCCTGTTCTTTGCAGTAAAAGCTTTTTCGAGCAATTGACCACCCAGTGTTGTTTTTACATCAAAATATCTGTAGGCTAATCTTACATCAAAATTTCTTATAGGCATCATAGTTAACTCCGCCTGAAAGCTGTTGGAATAAGACTTTCCGTCTAAATTATAAAACTGTACTTCACGCGGATTTTCCAAATCTACAACCACCTGATTGGTAAAATCATTTCTGAAAAAATCCAGACTTAACATAGCGTTGCGGGAAAATAATTTAAACTGCTGATCAAGGCTGATACCTTTATTCCACGCTACTTCAGGGTCAAGTCCAAAGGCTTTGCTTTGCGCATTTCCCTGAAAAATAAATTCTCTGGCACTTGCCATCAGGCTCATGTTTTCTGCCAGCGCATTGGCTGTGCGTTGTCCTCTTCCTGCGCTTATTCTGAAAGTTGTTCCCTGCACGGGAGCATATCTTATATTCAATCTTGGCGTTGCAAACCAGCCGTACAAATTATTGTGGTCACCACGAATACCGGCAACTACATCAAATTTTTCGTTAGGCGTGTAAGTGTATTCAAAGAAACCACCGGGAACCACTTCAGTTCTGTTGAAGTCTGTTGTTTTATATTTCTCTTCATATTTGTCAGAAGAAAAACTCGCACCTGTTCTGAACTTATGTTTTGTATTGCTGATAATGCTTTGATAAATCAAATTAGCATACACATTATTTTGTTTGCCTTTGTAAGGAGTTAGCCCGAAAAAGGCATCCTGATTGTGCTGATAAGCCGATAACTGCAAGCCAATGCTTTGATATTTTTTATTCGGAAAAATATATCCCAGTTTGGCAAAACCTTCGTATCTGTCTGTGTTGATACCAATGCCATAGCGGTTGGTAGTTAACTTATCGGCATCTGTAAAATCCAGCTCTCCGCCTTGTTTTCTTTCTGTAAGATATTTAACTCCTATTTGTCCTGACCATGCTTTATTATCGTTATACATCCAGCGATTTACAACATTGAACTGATTGCCTGTAGGCAAATCTTTAAAACCATCTTTATTGATATCTATTTTATTAAAAAGAAAATCATCGTGCAGCAATAAAGCGGTTGACCATTTGTCGCTTACCTGTTGTGTAAGGTTAAGGTTTACATCGGTTCTGCCCAGTGTATTTACATATCCGTTTAAATACAGTTTTTCTCTGTAATCAGGTTTTACCAATTCCACATTAATTTGTCCGGCAATACTTTCAAAACCATTGACTACAGAGCCTGTTCCTTTG
>JAEWWO010000078.1 GCA_023396345.1 Bacteroidota bacterium | reverse complement strand
ATTCATTATTCTTTCGATAATTCTTCACCCGATAATTATTATCCTGTTTACACCGGTCCGTTGACTTTCCCGATTGGGGCAAAACAATTAAAAGTGATTACCTACAAAAAAGGAGAAGAAAAACCGGCAGGAAGATTACTGACGCTTACGCTGGATGATTTAACGAGTAGAGCAAAATAGCAATTAAGATCGTTTTTTAAGATTGTCATTCCGGACAAAAAAGAGAAATGAAAAATCTTCTGCGTTTGGGATGGCAATTTTTCTTTTAAGGAATCGGAATCAGTATTCGATTTTCAATTTCATCTTCCCTTTTCAATTCTTTTCCTTTTTTTATTTTTTGCGCTAAATGCGGATTTTTAATTACAAACAGTTAATTTTGCCACTAATCCGTTTTTTAAAATAAACAATACATGTCAGGTCAATTAAAAGAAGTTCGTAACAGGATCGATTCTGTAAAGTCTACACAGCAGATTACCAAGGCAATGAAGATGGTGAGTGCGGCTAAGCTGCGTCGTGCGCAGGAGGCTATTTTGCAAATGCGTCCGTATGCACAGAAGCTACAGGAAATGCTCAGCAATATCGTAAGTGCCGAAAGCGAACTTTCTATAAAACTGGCAGAAGAAAGAACCGTAAACAATGTATTGCTGATTGTTATTACCAGCGACAGAGGACTGGCAGGAGCTTACAATGCCAATGTGATAAAACTGGCTCAAAGTGTAATTCAGGAAAATTATGCTGCACAAATGAAAAGCGGAAATGTTTCTATCTGGAATATCGGTAAAAAAGGATACGAAACCATGACCAGAGAGAAATATAAAACGGATGCTACCTACAAAGATTTATTGATGCATATTTCTTTCGACAGCGTACATGAACTGGCAAAGGCTGCTGTTGAAGCATTTGAGAAAGGTCAGTTTGATGTGATTGAAATCGTGTACAGTCGTTTTAAAAATGCGGCAACACAAATATATACAACCGAGCAATTTCTTCCCATACCCAAAGTGGCTGCGGATGAAGGTTTAAAGAAAAATGTTGATTTTATTTTTGAGCCTGAAAAAGAAGTTCTGATTGCCGAGTTAATGCCTAAAATTCTGAATACGCAATTATACAAAGCCGTACTGGATGCCAATGCAAGTGAGCATGGCGCACGTATGACAGCTATGGATAAGGCAAGTGACAACGCTAATGAAATCCTGCGTGAGCTTAGAATATCATACAACCGTGCCCGTCAGGCTGCTATTACCACAGAGCTTACAGAGATTGTAAGTGGCGCGGCTGCATTGCAAGGGTAATTGTACTATCTGAAATGGAATTAAGAGAAATCATCCCACATATAGAAGCTCTGGTATTTGCCAGCGAAAAACCACTGTCAGCGGCTGATATTACCGAACTGGTAAACAGTGCTTTTGGATTTATGGAAAACCGTATTTCCGAAGAACAAATTGAATCGGCTCTTGAAGGAATTCAGGAAAAATATGCTACCGAGTTTTATTCTTTTGAAATGAAGCAAAGCGGCGGCGGATGGCAGTTTCTCACAAAACCTGAGTTTCATACTACTATTTCGCAGTTGAACGGTGATAAGTTTATCAAACGACTGAGTAACGCGGCATTGGAAACATTATCCATCATTGCTTACAAACAACCCATCACCAAAGGTGAAATTGAAAGTATCCGCGGAGTAAACAGCGATTATTCCGTACAAAAATTACTGGAAAAAGAATTGGTTATCATCACCGGACGCAACGAAGATATGCCCGGCAAGCCGTTGATATACGAGACTTCCAAAAATTTTATGGATTATTTTGGATTGAATTCGCCTGATGATTTACCTAAGATTAAAGAAGTGTTGTCGGAGCAACTGGTTGAGGCAACCGTAATGTCGGATGTAGATGCGGAGAACGAAGAAAATGAATTGCCGTTTGAAGACAATATACAACCTGCACAGGAAGAGGAGTTTGGCAAACCGACGGAATAAAAATATCATCCTTAAAAACAGAAAAATATGCAGCCATTAGTTGGAATTATTATGGGTAGCGATAGCGACCTTGACATTATGCGCAATGCAGCAGACGTGCTAAAAGCATTTGAAATTCCTTTTGAATTAACGGTAGTTTCCGCGCATCGTACACCGGAAAGAATGGTGCAGTATGCACAAACGGCAAGAGAAAGAGGCTTGCGGGTAATTATTGCAGGAGCCGGCGGTGCGGCTCATTTGCCGGGAATGGTTGCTTCTCTTACAACCGTACCCGTAATTGGCGTGCCTGTAAAATCTTCCAATTCTATAGACGGATGGGATTCTGTACTTTCTATTTTGCAAATGCCGAGCGGTGTGCCCGTTGCTACTGTTGCATTGAATGCCGCAAAAAATGCAGGATTGCTGGCTGCACAAATTCTCGGAACAGCCGATGAAGATATCGCAGCAAAATATCAACTGTTCAAGCAGGAACTCAGAGAATCTGTAGAAGAAAAAATTGACACACTGAAAGCAGAGTGGGATAACGCATTTGATGCAGATGAAGCCGAAGAAGAAAAAGAAAATACAGAAGAATCCTAAGGTTTATTTCCGTAGTTTTTCTTTACAGATTCAAGTTTTACAAGAAAAGGTAAAATAGACTGAACCTTAGCAGAATCG
>JAEWWO010000074.1 GCA_023396345.1 Bacteroidota bacterium | reverse complement strand
ATTATACGCCTTATATGCCTAATAGTATTGGTGGATGGTCTTCTGTAGTACCAACTCAGGAGCTGGTAGATGCCTATGAAATGGCGGATGGGAAAACAATTACAGAAGCTGCTGCTGTAGGAGAATACAATGCATCTAATCCGTATGTTAACCGTGACCCGAGATTACGCGCAACTGTTATATATCCCGGAGCTGTATTCTACGGAAATAAAGTGTATTCATCTATTGTGCAAGATGATAATGACTATTTTAGTAAAGCTGATAACGCATCCAAAACAGGTTATAATTTCAGAAAATATATGGATCATATCAGATCCGGAACACAATTCTGGAATTCAGGTGCAGATATTTATATATTCCGTTATGCAGAAATATTGCTAACTATAGCTGAAGCTAAAGTAGAACTTAATCAGATAGATGACGAACTATATAATGCTATTGATGCAGTACGCGAAAGAGCGGGAATGCCTAAAACAAACAGAGCAAAATATAATAATCAGGCAACGCTCAGAGAATTAGTACGTCGCGAACGTCGTGTAGAATTTGGTGGAGAAGGATTGCGTAGAGATGATATCGTAAGATGGAAAATTGCTCCTACTGTTATGAATGTAGAGTTAAAAGGAGTACGAAAAGGGGAAGTGCTTACTACAACTCAGCCTAATGGAGATCATAATGTGAATTTACATTTAGAACCTAACGTTATTGAAACACGTGCGTTTGCTGAAAAGAATTATCTTCTTCCTATTCCTCAGGGATCAAGAGACAGAAATCCTGAATTAGATCAAAATCCGGGATATAGCGATTAAATTTTTTATAAAAAATAAGTGATTCTTTTGAGGCTGATCTTTTAGGTCAGCCTCTTTTTTTTTAAGAATGATGATGATAAAGCCATTCAATTACCTGTTTCTCTTGCTCGCTCATCTTTTCCCCCTTAAATGCCATCCAATTACTGATATGTTTGATAGCTTGTTCTAATTTGTAACTGTTTTGACCTTTATTCCCCCAGGAAAAATTTGGAGTTCTTACGGTTATATTTTTTTCATCATGAACGCTGGAACACACGCCCATACTGGTTCCCGAGTTAATAGAAGTGTTGATGGCTGTGCGTACATAATCTCCTGTGAGCGTGCCGAATTTTAATCCCGCTTGCATATATTTTCCGGTTTCGCTGTTAAGTATTTTTACTTCTCCACCGGTATTTTTTACATTACTGCAACTGGTTCCCGCACCAAAGTTGCACCAGCTCCCAGTCAGAGAGTCGCCCAGATAACCATCATGCGCTTTATTGCTGTAATCGTGCATAATGATGTTTTTAATTTCGCCGCCGAGAGTACATTTTTTGCCTATTGTAGAGGCTCCGTAAACTTTGGCTCCCATTTTTAAAACTGATTTTTCGCCCATAAAAAATGGTCCGCGAACAAGACTGCCCTCCATCAGCAAACAATCTTTTGAAATATATACAGGTCCGTCAGTAGCATTGATGATACATCCTTCAATAGTACATCCTTCTTCAATGTATATGTTCTCTGCATTGATGAGCATATTTGTGTTTGATAAGTTTTTTACGTTATCATTTTTTTTGAAAAATTGCTGTTGTAAGGAAAAGTATTTTTTATTATTCTCTATAAGTTCATGCGGGTATTGCAGTACTTCTGTATCAAAAAATATTTCTTTCTCCCGTTCAATGCTGAATTTATTTTTTGTCTGATAATTTTCTTTGCTTTTAAATACAACGGGAATGTTTTTATTATTTAAAATAATAGTTTCGTAATCCAGTGTCTGTATGGCTTTCCATAAATCTTCACTCGGTATGGCAAGAGCATTTATGTAAATATAATCTTCATCAGCCTTGCAAGTAGCATACTTGTCTCTCAGATAGTGTTGGGTTAATATATAAGTTGCTTGTCCGCATATTTTTTCCCACCAATGTTGCAACGTCATGGCACCGGCGTATATATCGGCAACAGCGCGTGTGTAGGTAAGGGGTAAAAAATTATCTCTTTCTTCTATCGGGTCAAATAATAAAATGCTCATATATATTAACTTTCAAACAAAATTAACGAAATCATTGTACTTAATAATTTGCTACTTTGTTTTTTATTAAATAGTTTTATCCATTATTTTTTTAATAACAATTTTGTTAATAATTTTTAGAGTGAGGCATAAGTTTATTTTCTTATTAATATTATTTTCTGCGATTGGAATTTTTATAAGCTGTAATAACGAGAATCAGGATAAAACACACATTTTTAAGAAAAAGCACAAAGAAGAAAAATCAATATTCAATCCCATTTCTCAGGAGCAGAAGAATTTTTATACTGCTGAAATTCAAAAAAAATTTGATAGCCTTTTTCCCCGTGAATCGTTCAACGGACAAATACTTATTGCCAAAAACGGTGAAATACTTTTTGAAAAATATCAGGGTTATCACGATTTTAAAATTAAATCGCCTATCACAGAAAACACACCTTTGCATGTAGCTTCTGTTTCCAAAACTTTGACCGGCGCTGCTGTTATGAAATTGTATGAGGAAGGAAAACTATCGCTCGACGACAGTGTGCAGGTATACATTCCAGATTTTCCCTATCACGGCATTACTATAAAAGACCTTCTTTCTCACAGAAGCGGGTTGCCTAATTATCTGTATTTCATGGATAAAGACTGGGATAAAAA
>JAEWWO010000046.1 GCA_023396345.1 Bacteroidota bacterium | reverse complement strand
CAAAGCAATCATCGACGGTCTGTATATCGATTTTTTCATATTCATAATTATAATTTTTATAGTTTCTTTCCTTTTGGCTGAAAGATAGAAACCGGTTATTTAAAAATATCAGAAAGATTATTTTTTTCTTTCTAACATGTAATACGTAATAATTATTCAAAACGCTACAAGCCATCTAAGAAAAAATACTAACTATTGACAGTGGTTTAAGAAGTGTTCATTTTAGCTTAACCAAAAGGAAATATTTTGGTAATAATTCCCTAACAATCAGGATACTTTAGACAGATACTTTTGCAGCAAATAAGAATCTTTATTCTTTAAATCAAAATTATGAGTACTATTTTATCAAACCTATTAAGAGTCGCACTGATGGCGATTACATGCTTTGTCAGTTTTTCACTTTCAGCACAAACGGGAGAAAATTCTATTAGGGGCACTATCTCAGGAAATGGTCAGCCTATTGCCGGAGCTACCGTGCAGCTTTCCAGAAGTAACGCAGCTAATATTCTTTCTTCAGAACTGACAAATGAAGACGGAAGTTTTTCTTTTAACGGATTAGCCGATGACGTTTATAAAATAACCGTTATCACAATAGGCTACCAAAACAGAACTATTGATAACTTACGCCCTTCTGCAATTTCTAATGATATTGAACTTACTGATGAGAAAGTGCAGGATTTAAATGAGGTTGTGGTTGTGGGATATGGAACACAAAGAAAGGTGAATTTAACGGGCGCTGTAGACCAGATAACATCAGAGGTTTTAGAGAACAGACCTGTGCCCAATCTTTCTCAGGGTCTTCAGGGTGTAATGCCTAACTTGAATCTTGTACCCGCAGATGGTAAGCCAATTAACTCACCTGCTTATAATATCAGAGGTACTACTTCAATAGGTCAGGGAGGAAATGCACTGGTATTGATTGACGGAGTAGAAGGAGACCCCAGCAGAATTAATCCCAATGATATTGCGAGCATATCTATTTTGAAAGATGCTGCTTCTGCTGCTATATACGGAGCAAGAGCTGCTTTTGGAGTTGTATTAATTACTACCAAAAATCCAAAGCAAAGTCAGACAGGGCTTACTTATACTTTCAATCATTCTATTAAAACCCCGACAGTTCTTCCTAAGTATGTAACCAACGGATTAACTTTTGTTGAAATGTTCAACGAGGGTTTTAATGCCTGGAATGATTATTCACAGTATCCGCAAAATATCAACAAAACAGTACGTTTTTCTCAGGATTATATTCAAAGATTCAGAGATCATGTAGCTGCCGGAAAAACTGAAGACGTTGTGGTAAATGCAAACGGTGAATATGAATATTATGGCAATACAGACTGGTATAAACTTTTGTATAAGGACAATACTTCTGCCGATGAACACAACCTTACATTTTCGGGTAGCGAAGAAAAAACCAATTATATGATTACCGGAAGATTCTTTAATCAAAAAGGATTATTCAGATATAATTCTGATGATTACAGCATTTTTAATGTGAGAGCTAAAGGCGGAATTGATGTGTTTGACTGGTTACAGGTATATGCCAATACAGATATGTCGCAAATGAAGTATCATAACCCTTTGAACGTTGGTGAGGGTGGAGGAATCTGGCGAAATATTGCAGATGAAGGACATACCAATGTTCCGCTTTTAAACCCAGACGGCACACTTACGTATTCTGCTGCCTATAGTGTGGGTGATTATTATTATGGCAAAAACGGAATAGATTTTAATAACAGAGTCATAAGATCTACGGTTGGGTTTAACAGTAAGTTCTTTAATAATACATTAAGAATTAAGGGGGATTATACACTGCAAAATACGGACAACAGCAGCCAGAGAAAAAGAGTGCCTGTGCCATACAGCCGTCGTCCGGGTGTGATTGAGTACGTAGGTACCAACACAAATGATATTCAGGAGAATAATGCTAATATTAATTACATAGCTACGAATACTTATGCCGAATACGAACCCGTATTTAATAATACCGATCACAGTCTGAAAGTATTGCTGGGTTACAACTATGAGACCTCTACAAGAAAATCAGTTTCTGTATTGAGAAACGGATTGATATCTGAAGATGCAGAAGATTTAAATCTGGCAATAGGTCAGTCTATTACGCCAACCGGCGGTTGGGAACGCTGGGTATATCTCGGAGGATTCGGAAGAATTAACTATGCTTATCAAAATAAATATCTTTTAGAAGTTAATGGCAGATACGATGGATCTTCAAAGTTTCCTTCGCATCAGCGTTATGCATTTTTTCCTTCTGTTTCTGCGGGCTGGAGAGTTTCTCAGGAATCTTTCTGGGATGCAGTTAGCCCAACAATTAATGATTTCAAGTTGAGAGCTTCTTACGGTGAATTGGGTAATGGAAATATTTCTTCTTATGCCTTTATGGAGCAATTAGGTATTTCTCAGTCCGGTAGAATATTAGGAGGAGTAAGACCTCAAAAAACAAGCATTCCGGGTGTTATTCCTGCCGGCTTAACCTGGGAAACATCACAAACAACCAACTTTGGTATTGATTTAGGATTCTTAAACAACAGATTGACTTTTGTCGGGGATTATTATATCAGAAAAACAAAAGATATGTTTACCGTTGGATTGGAACAGCCTGCTGTTTTTGGTGCAGCGGTTCCAAGAGGAAACTATGCTGACCTTACAACTAAGGGATGGGAGTTTGTTTTGCAATGGAGAGATCAGTTTCAATTAGCTTCAAAACCCTTTGGTTATGGAGTTAGATTTACAATGAATGATTCTAAATCTACCATTGATAAATTCAATAATGAAAAATTTCGCTTAACTGATTATTATGTCGGCCAGACTGTTGGAGAAATCTGGGGTTATACAACAGATGGATTCTTTACATCCGAAGATGAAATAAGTAAGCATGCTTCTCAAAACCTTATCCGTTCTTCAAATAGCGGTAAAATACTGCCCGGTGATATTAAGTTCAGAGATATTGATGGCAATAAGGAAATTAGTCCGGGAGAAAATACAGTAATGAATCCCGGTGATAGAAGCATAATCGGTAATTCAAGTCCGAGATACTTTTATGGATTAATGTTAGATGGTAACTGGAATAATTTCTTCGCTTCTGTATTTATTCAGGGAATAGGACAACAGGACTGGTATCCCGGTTCAGAAGCTAACTGGTTCTGGGGTCAGTACAACAGACCGTATAATAAAATTCCGGAATTTCATATGAATAATATCTGGACAGAGGATAATCCGGATGCTTATTTACCAAGATACAGAGGTTATACCGGATTGAGTGGCAGAGAGCTGAATGTAACCCAAACAAGATATCTGCAAAATGCTGCTTATATAAGACTTAAAAATATTCAGTTGGGATACAACTTCCCTGTTAGTCTGATGGAGAAAGTAAAATTAAAATCAGGAAGAATATATTTCTCCGGTGATAATTTATGGAGTCATTCTCCTATGTACAAAAACACTAACCGCATGCTTGATGTAGAAAATGCTATTCAGGGATCTGATAATGTACTTACAGGAGGTGGAAATGGAGATGGATTAAATTATCCGTTGCTTAAGTCTTTCACACTTGGTTTGTCACTTAATTTTTAATCACTACTTACTATTTAAAATTATAAAGATGAAAAATAAATTAGTAATATTATTCCTGAGTGTTTTGCTAGCGCTGGTTTCCGGCTGTGCAAAGCTTGATCAGGAACCTAAGTCTTCGGCAACTGCCAATACTATATTTAACAGCCAAAACGGATTAGAATTATATGCAAATTCATTCTATGATATATTGCCTTTTGCATCTGACTTTGCGCAGAGTGATGCAATGTCCGATTATATGGCACGTTCAGGAGTTCCTGATTTTATCAGAGCCAATGCATTTACACCTACACAAAGTTCCGGCTGGTCCTGGTCGCAATTACGTAATATAAATTATTATATAGATAACCTGCATAATGTTTCCAGATTGGATGCATCTATCAAGAATAATTATTTAGGATTAGCTCGTTTTTTCAGAGCATGGTTTTATTTCGATAAACTAAAAAGATTCGGAGATGTGCCATGGATAAGTTTGCCTATTCCTTTAGATGATCCGGCTTTAATGAACGAGAGAGACCCAAGAACATTAGTGGTTGATTCTATCATTGCGGATCTTGATTTCGCTGCTGAAAACATTACTGCAAATACTGAAAATACACGAACCTTAATTACTAAAACAGTTGTGCTTGGTTTTAAATCACGTGTTTGTTTGTTTGAAGGTACTTTCAGAAAATATCACGATGAATACAACCTGCAATCTTCTGCAAATGGTTTATTGCAGCAGGCTGCAGATGCTGCAAATAAAGTGATACAAAGTGGGGCATATTCTTTATACAATGGTGGAGGTTTAGATCAGTCTTACAGACAATTGTTCAGCAGTACTTCTGTTATTACGCAAGAGGTTATGTTGTCTTCTGTTGTAGATGCCACATTAGGTGTTTATCACGATGCAAACTGGAGATTAACAAGTGCTACCTACGGTTCCCGTTTAAGTTTCATCAGAACGTTTATTAATACTTATTTAAATATTGATGGTACAAGATTTACTGACAATCCTGCCTATAAAACAATGACCTTTCCGCAGGAAGTGAAAAACAGAGATAAAAGATTGCAGCAAACTATCAGAATGGGCGATTATAAAAGAATAAATGCCGGCAAGCAAGAGCCTGCACCTCCTATATTCTCTTACACCTACACAGGTTATCAGCCCATAAAATATACTTTAGACGATATGTATTATGATGGCGGTACAAGAAATATTAATCCTATAGCTATTATGCGTTATGCAGAAATTTTATTGAACTATGCCGAAGCCAAAGCAGAGTTGGGTACGCTTACTGATGCTGACTGGAATATTACTATTGGTGCTTTAAGACGCAGAGCAGGCATTACTGCTAATACAGCTACTAAGCCCGCAACTGTTGATACTTATCTGAAAGAAAACTATTTTCCTGAAATTTCAGATCCGGCAATGCTTGAAATAAGAAGAGAAAGAGCTATTGAATTAGCAATGGAAGGTTTCCGCTTTGAAGATTTAGTAAGATGGAAAAAAGGTGATCTTTTAGAAATGCAATGGAATGGGTTTTATGTGCCTGCACTTAATACTCCAATGGATTTGAATGAAGATGGAATAATGGATGTCGCCTTTTATCAGACAGAACCTGCAACAAAAGTTAATGGAGTAAATTATATAAACGTAGCGCCTACAGTTAGTGGACAAGCTAATCCGCAAAGATTATCCAACAATACTTATGGTGAAATTAAATGGCTGGATAATATACCACGTACTTTCGAACAAAAAAATTACCTTTATCCCATTCCGGAAAGTGACCGTTTAGTTAATCCTAAATTAGGTCAAAATCCCGGTTGGGGAAATTAAAATAATCGTTTTACCTCACCTTATCAAGGTTTCAAACCTTGGCAAGGTGAGATGAAGGTGAAACCAACTCATTTTTTAAACAGAACATTATCATGCAAAGATTATTAGTTTTATTTTGTTTTTTATTTTTAGGAATATTTGTTCAGGCGCAATCTTTTAATGTAGCATCTTTTAATTTGCGTTACGATAATAAAAGAGATAGTGGCAATTTGTGGAAAGATAGGGTACAGCCTGTAGCCGATCTTATACGCTTTCACGATTTTGATATTGTGGGTGTACAAGAAGCCCTCGCCAATCAGTTAAGCGATGTATCTGCACAACTTCCTGAATATGCTTTGTATGGCAAAGGTAGAGACGATGGTAAAAGCGGGGGAGAGCATAGTGCTGTTTATTACAAAAAAGATAAATTTAAATTACTCAACTCTGGCGACTTCTGGCTCTCTGAAACGCCCGATGTTCCCGGTAAAGGATGGGATGTTACCTGTTGCAACAGAATAACTTCATGGGTGTATTTGCAAGACAAAAAATCAGGAAAAAAGTTTTATGTATTTAATACACACTACGATCATCAAGGAAAAATTGCCAGAAGAGAAAGCTCTAAATTAATTTTAAAAAAAATAAAATCTATAGCGGGCAACAGTCCGGCAATAGTTACAGGAGATTTTAATGCCGACAGAAACAGCGAACCGTATAAG
>JAEWWO010000028.1 GCA_023396345.1 Bacteroidota bacterium | reverse complement strand
TTTAAATCTTGAACGTAGCAGATTTTTTATTTTACAGCATAATAAAAGAATAGTATAAGCAATGGATGCGAAGGATTTGAAAATAGTTTTTTTAGGTACACCTGAATTTGCAGTGGCTTCTCTCAAAGCCTTGATAGATGCGGGATTGAACGTTGTGGGCGTTGTTACTGCACCGGACAAGCCTGCGGGTCGCGGGATGAAAATGCAGGAAAGCGATGTAAAGAAATTTGCGCTGGAAAACAATCTGAGAATATTGCAACCTGAGAAATTAAAAAACAAAAACTTTCTACAGGAATTAAAAAGTCTGAATGCCGATGTGCAACTGGTTGTAGCCTTCCGCATGTTGCCGGAACAGGTTTGGAATATGCCTCGTTTGGGCACAATAAATCTGCACGGTTCTCTGCTGCCCGACTATCGCGGTGCGGCACCAATTAACCACGCTATTATCAACGGAGAGAAAGAAACAGGCGTTACAACCTTTCAGCTTCAACACGAAATAGATACAGGAAATATTCTTTTACAGAAAAAAATACCTATCTTACCAACTGATACTGCCGGCTCATTGCACGATAAAATGAAAGAAGTAGGTGCCGCACTTTTGGTGGAAACAGTGCTGGCTTTAGCGCAGGGAAACTTACAGCCAAAGCCACAACCGGAAGAAAGAGAAAATAAACAGGCTCCGAAAATATTTAAAGAAGATTGTGAAATAGATTTCAGAAAAAGTACGGAAGAAGTAAATGATTTTATCAGAGGTTTATCTCCCTTTCCTGCTGCATTTACACATCTCGAAGGGAAGATATTAAAAATATTTTCTGCTGAAAAAGAAATAGCTGAAACTAAAGAAGATGCAGGAAGCTTTGTTACCGACGGGAAAACATTTTTGAAATTTGCCTGTAAAGACGGATACATTTTTGCGAAAGAATTACAGTTACAGGGTAAACGAAGAATGAGTGCCGCAGACTTTTTAAGAGGACACAGGTTTGGCAGTTAAACTTTACCGATTACATTTTAATCTTAGCTACATAAATGATGAACTTTATTCCCATATTTCCCCTTTCCGTAGTGCCTTATCCGGGCAGAACATTGGCACTGAATATATTTGAAGATCCATATAAACAGCTAATCAATGATTGTCTGCAAACAAAGAAGCCGTTTGGAATTCCGCTTATAGTTAAGGGCGGATTACAAAATGTGGGCGTACTGGTAAGCATTGTAGAAGTGAAAAATGTTTTTCCCGACGGAAGAATGCAGATTGTGGTAAAAGGAGAAAGCATATTTCATCTGCTGGAAGTTATGGAATCCTTGCCCGATAAGCTTTACAAAGGAGCCATAGTAAAATATCCCCGGAATGATATGAATACTCATCCGGCTATGCTGGAAAAAGTAATGATACAGTTAGAAAAACTTTTTTCTCTTTCAAAATTATATTATCCCGTAGAAAGCAGTGGCAACGATGGTGTTGTAAGCTATGATATTGCCGATTACATGGGCTTTACGCTCGACCAGAAGATTGAATTTATTTCTCTGCTGAAAGAAAAAGAAAGACTGGAATATATGCGCCGCCATTTGCAAACCATATTGCCCGTTATAGAAAACAATGCTATATTGTCTGACTCCGTTGAAAGCAAAGGCTTTGGTCTGGATAATTTTTCGCTGAATTAAAATTCTTATACAGTTTCTTTTCAGAAAAGCGCTATATCTCCCTTTAATCAATCGTTTTACTTACAAACACTGTTTTTTGGTCTTAATACGTTATTTTTGCATATTAAAATTTAAAGTTTATGGCTGATATATTTGATAGGTTACTTAAAAATTACGGACCTATTGGTGAACACAGAGCCCGCTCGCACGGGTATTTTTCGTTTCCACGTCTTGAAGGAGAAATCTCCAGCAAAATGAAATTTAACGGAAAAGAAGTAATTGTATGGAGTTTGAATAACTATCTGGGTTTAGCGAATCATCCCGAAATAAGAAAAGTTGATGCAGATGCAAGTGCAGAGTGGGGTTTAGCTTATCCTATGGGCGCAAGAATGATGAGCGGAAACACCACAATTCATGAAGAGCTGGAAAGACAACTTGCTGAGTTCGAAAACAAAGAAGATTCTATTTTGCTGAACTACGGTTATCAGGGCATCATGAGTGCAATTGATGCTGTTTGCGGCAGACATGATATTATTGTGTACGATGCTGAATGTCACGCCTGTATCATAGATGGTATGCGTATGCAACTGGGACATAAATTTGTTTATAAACATAATGATATTGAGGATTTTGAAAAACAAATGGACCGTGCTACCAATCTGATGAACAAACAGGGAACCGGAGGCATACTTGTAATTACAGAAGGAATCTTCGGTATGGCAGGCGATCAAGGTAAACTAAAAGAAATTGTTGACCTCAAAAGCAAATATGAATTCAGATTACTGGTTGACGATGCGCATGGTTTTGGTACATTAGGAAAAACAGGAGCCGGTACGGGAGAAGAGCAGGATTGTCAGGATGGTATTGATTTGTATTTTTCTACGTTTGCAAAATCAATGGCTTCTATCGGTGCATTTTTAGCCGGCGACAGAAACATTATTGATTATATCCGTTACAATATCCGCTCTCAGATTTTTGCAAAATCTTTACCTATGCCTATTGTTGTAGGTAATATGAAAAGACTGGACATGCTGCGCACTATGCCCGAACTGAAAGAAAAACTTTGGGAAAATGCTATAAGATTGCAAAACGGATTAAAGGACAGAGGCTTCGATATAGGAAATACAAACACACCTGTAACCCCTGTGTATATGAAGGGCGGACTGGAAGAAGCAACTGCTATGTGTATGGATTTAAGAGAAAACTATGGCGTATTTGCTTCTATAGTTGTGTATCCTGTAATTCCTAAAGGACACATTATTTACAGATTAATTCCTTCTGCGGCACACACCGAAGAAGATATTGAAATAACTTTAAATGCCTTTAGCGAAACGAAGAAAAAGTTAGATGAAGGGGCTTATAAAGTAGCTGAAATACCTGATATGCATATCGCTTCAAAGAGCGATGTATAAACGGTTTATACCAAAATTTATATAATAAAAAAGGCTGTCTGAAAAGGTTTTTTTGTCATCCTGATCAGATCCCGATTTATCGGAAGTAGTGAAGGATCTATTAATACGTGAAACGTTTAGATTCTGATACCGATTGCTATCGGTATCAGAATGACAACTCTTTTTAGACAGTCTTTTTTTGTTTGAATATTTTTATTCGCCGGGAAGTGCACCTACATTAAATCCGTTTTCCTGAGCAAATTTCATTTGTGCAGCTACTATGTCCTGTACAGATTGCGCATTGGTATTTACTGTATTCGCAAGTTTTTCAGATTCTTCCTTAAATCCTGCATCCTCTTCAGAAAAATTAGCTAAAGAAGAATAACCGGTGTAAACTGCTTTTATATTTTCAAAATATTTAAGAGAGGCTGTTTTAAATTCTTCTCCTCCTTTTACTCCAGCAGGTATAGGTTCTGCATTAATTTCATCTATAGTTTTTTGTACTGTATTTGCCATATTATCGGCAACTAATTTAGCACTATCGTTTTTTCCTTCGTTGAATAAACGGGCTACATTTTTTTCCGTTTCTTCTATCATCGGCGTTAAAGCTCTTTCTTTACCTGTAATAAGTTCGCTGTATTCAAATGCTTTTTTTGAATTATCACCACCGCCGCAGGAAACAAAAAATATTGCCAGAGCGAATAAGGGAAAAAGTTTTTTTAGATTCATGATATGAAAGTTTAGTTAATCAAATATATTATTAAATCAACAATTCTTCAAATAAACCTATTGCTTATTAGTTTTTTTAATAATTTAGTGTTCTGTTTATACCTTGAACTGTAT
>JAEWWO010000384.1 GCA_023396345.1 Bacteroidota bacterium | reverse complement strand
AAATAGTGAATCATGCGCTTCGGTCTATTCAAAACTACGAGCAGTTAAAGAGATTAAAAACAACAGAAATAAAAACAAGCAAAACCGAACGATTTGTACTTAAAGCGAAGTTTGACGGGCAGAGGTTTTGTGTGTAGGTCGCCTTCATACGGTCTTGACTTTTTGTCAAACTTTTGTGTCAAGACAAAAGTTTTGAATCATCAATAATGTTTTTAAGGTTAAAAACAATTTTAAAAAGCAATAATATCAATTACCATATAAATTCACCGGCAAAATTATCTCCCATCGGTTTCTTGCAGCAGGTGCATATTCGCCATTGAGCAAGCGGCTGTAACGCACACCAAAAGAAGCTGGCAACTGATTCCACCAGTTGGTATCAAAATACAACTCTACACCTGTTGAAGCGTAGGTATATCTGCGGTTCAGACGATTAAAAGCAATTGTATGATCGTAAAACAAGTTCGCTCTTATTCTTTTGAAGTAAACAATATTTCCAAATCCTATATCGGGATACATCAGCGGAAAATGATAGTTGGCGCCGCCCTTGTACATTTCCTTAAAATTAATGGCATTGTATCCTCGGGAAAACGGAAATATACTGCTGAAAATATAATTGTTTAAAGTATCGGACTTTTGAAAAGCTCCGTTCAATACCAAACTGTGTGTAGAAAATAAACCGGGGAAATAAAGATTAGCCGTAGTACTCAACTGATGCGCCTTAAATTTATTCAGTGCATTTCTGAAAGTGACAGAAAAATTCTGCGCCCATCGCGGATGTATTTGTTGTAAAGCACGCTGCGATTGCTGCGAGTACCAGATACGATTGTTGAAGTAAAAAATATTTTTATCGGCAGCAGCATCAGGACTGTCAGTATAATAAACATTATTATTATGCACAGATGAGGTAAACTGAAAACTTCTGTACATTTTTCCTGAAGTAAAATTGAGCGGAATAATAAAACCTGCGCCTGTATTCAATTCATTCCAAGCCAGACGATGAAATGCAGAATCTACGGAAGAAAATACGCGCATTTCTCTTTTATATGTGCCCGACACATTTAAAAATGGTTGAAGATACCAACCGCCATATTGCAGACTTATTGCGCCTCTGTGAAACTGTTCCGTACGGTTAAAAGTATAACTAACATCTGCCACAAAAGTATTCAGAATATTTTCGCTTAAAAAACTCAGCGTATAATCCGGATCAGAGAAATAAGGCTGCATGCTGTGAAAATTCACCAGTCCTTTGTGCTTAGGGTAATGACTTACTTTCTGTTGTTTTTCTTCAAAGTGTTTCAGAGTTTCAAATGCTGCATTAGCAGGCATTTCATTATAAAGCAGCTGAAGAGAATCGCTTCCCGCATCCCAATCTTTCCATTGCGGTGTGAAAGCAGCAAGTCTGTAACCATCAGCTGTAAATACACTTCCTTTCAAAATATTATTTTGCAAAAAAGATTGGTAAATACCGGTAGAATAAGTTGCCAGCTTATAATTTTTATCTGTTGAAAGTACATAAGCTATTGCCTCATCATATTTTCCGGCAGAGCGTGTATAAAAAATAGTGTCGTGCTTAACCACCGGATAACCTATAAGCACATTGGTAAACGGCAGCAATACTTTTTTTTCTCCTGTAGTAATATTGATTTGTTGCAAACTCATTTCTCCGTTTTCATTTCTTTCAATTACTACTATTTTATCTTCATTCAGAAACTTAGGATACGTATATATATTTCTACCTTGTGCAGGATAAGTGTATTGAAGTTCTCCATTCTTATTCAACATAATCAGTCCGGCTTTTTGATTGGGCAATATTTCGGCTGCAACAATTAATTCACCGGAAGGAGAAATATCAGGTGTATAATATCTTTTCTTATTCGTAATCTTTTTTTGTATTCGGGTTTTAATATCCAGCAATTGTATATCGCTGTATTCATGGTATTTCCAGCGTTTATCAGGCGTGTTTACAGCATAAATAATCTTTCCGTTATTGTAAGAAAAATAATCATCTTTACTGATATGTTTTACTGCTATTTTTTCTTCCTTATCATTTTTCAACTGATAAAAAGCTGGAATTTGCCGGTAACTTTTCTTCAAAAAAATCATCTCATCCTTCCCTTCAGGATAAGCAAACCTGTAATCAATAACGTTATTTCTTTGTGTTTCACTTGAAAATTTCATCTCGTCGGAAACATCTCTATCCCACTGTTTACCATAATAATCAAAAGTATTTCCTACAAAATTTCTGAATCTGACACCGCTGTATTTCCGTATATTTTTTTGCATCGGATACAGCAAAGGGTTAAACGCTGTAGCCTTGTGTGTAACGTTCTTCCAGAATGCATCGCCATATTGTTCATAGCCATATGCAGTAAATAAATATCCCAGTTGATAATGATTGGGCACATAATGTTTAAAAGAACCATTACGGAGTTTCATGTAACTATATTCTTTGTCTGCATTATGCAATGCTTTATAACCGTTGTGAAACAAAGGAATTTTACCTCTGCCCTGTGTGCTTAACAACGTTTCTGTGTAAACAGCATCTCCTTCAAAAAACCAGTTGGGTACAGCCAGTGCATTGGCAAGCGCCCTGCCTCCTTCTCCAAACAAAAATGACATTACTTTAGTGGCACCATTATTAAAATTACTGTATTGCTGCACATGCCTGAACTCGTGAAGTGTAAGCAAATCTTCCCATTTGAGCGCGCCTAATTCAAATGCATCCGTAGGAGGTGTCAGAAAAAATTCACTCCGGTAAGGCATCCAGCCTACATATCCGTTACTGTTATTTACCTGATTTTGCAATACAATATTTACAGGTTTTATTTTATCTCCAATAGTATGAGAAAATTTTTTTTGCTGATGCGCTGCAAGCGTTGCCACTCTGGAAGCTAAGGAATCTAAGCCTTCCGGGAAAATTACATTTGCTGTATCTGTGTTTGTTTCTTTCCATTTCACAGAAGGAACATTGGCACCAAATTGCTGTGCATAAATTTGCAGGGCATTCATAAATAATATCGTCAGCAAAATTCGTCGCATAGCGTTTTGTAAAAATACATGATAATAATTTTTTTCATGGCAAATTTTATGAATTTGAATTATTTGATTCTTAAATGTGTTATTTTTGATATCCTTAAACAAACACTATGAAAACAATATTACTTATAGGCTCTGGTGGTTTTATCGGTACCTTGCTTCGTTATTTTATTTCAAAATATTTTGTTTTTAATATTTCACAGGATTTTCCCTGGCCGACCCTGCTCATAAATGTTATCGGGAGCTTGCTATTGGGAATGTTATGGGGACTGGAAGAAAGAGGAAACTTCTTTTCCGAAGAAATATTTCTAATGCTTACTATCGGGCTTTGCGGGGGATTTACTACTTTCTCAACCTTCTCGGGCGAATCTTTTCAGTTATTAAAAAATAATCAGTTTACATATTTTGCCCTCTACGCCACCTTCAGCCTTCTGCTGGGTATTCTCGCCATTGCCAGCGGACGTTATCTGATGAAAGTCGTATAAACTTCATATTTATTATTTTCTCATTTTATTAGCAAACTTTACGCCTTATTACTCCATAAAAAAAAAGATTTTTATTAGATTTGATAACAAATTAAAACTTACTGAATAATGATAAAAATAGCTGTAGCTAAAGGAGACGGAATAGGTCCTGAAATAATGGATGGCGTACTTAAAATTTTCAACGAAGCCGCTGTACCATTGGAATACGAATATGTTGATATGGGAAAATGGGTGTTCGATAAAGGCTTCAGCAA
>JAEWWO010000365.1 GCA_023396345.1 Bacteroidota bacterium | reverse complement strand
TATTTGTACCATGTGAGATTGCAGCAAGGTAACAGGATTTTTGTAGCACAGATGAACAAAGAGCTTACACAAATTATTCCTTCTACACTAAAAGAATGTATAGCTGCTGCAGATGTATGGGAAAATACAAAGAATGTGGAATGGCCGGTAGCAGAAGGTCCAAGCGTTTTCAAAAAAGATCGAAAATACTACATGGTTTATTCTGCTAATGATTTTAGAAATCCGGACTATGCAGTAGGATTGGCAGTGGCAGACAATCCGATTGGGCCTTGGAGAAAATATACGCAGAATCCTTTTTTGTCTACACAGAATATTAAAGTGCATGGTACCGGACATGGAGAAGTCTTTATTGATAAAAAGGGGAAATATCAATATGTATTTCATACGCATTTTTCAGATACCGAAGTTTCACCCAGAAGAACAGCAGTTATAGAATTAGATATCAATCAACTGCCCGAGCGTATTGGTGTTTTTACTCAAACTTTTAAATTTATAAAAAGTAATTCATATGATTAAGCAATTTTTATTTATCTCTCTGTTGATTTCAACTTTAATGAGCTGTGATTCTTATAGAAATACGCAGTCTTCCAGAACCTTTACCAATCCTTTGTTAGAGCAAGGTGCCGATCCATACAGTTATTATAAAGATGGTTATTACTATTATACACATACCACGCAGAATAATATTACAATCTGGAAAACAAAAAATATTGCTGATTTAAGGACTGCAGAAAAAAAAGTTGTGTGGACTCCGCCTCAGGGTACTATGTATTCAAAAGAACTATGGGCACCACAAATTCAATTTATCAGAGGCAAATGGTATGTATACTTTGCTGCTGATGATGGCAACAATCACAATCACAGAATGTATGTAATAGAAAACAGCAATGCAGACCCTACACAAGGTGAGTGGATATTCAAAGGGAAAGTTGGAGATGCAACAGATAAATGGGCAATTGATGCAGATGTGTTTGAAGAAAAAGGACAATTATACATGATATGGTCAGGTTGGGAAGGAGATGTAAACGGAATGCAAAATATATACATTGCTAAAATGAGCAATCCATGGACCGTTCTGGGAAACAGAGTGAAAATATCAAGCCCCGATCAGGCGTGGGAAAGGCACGGACATTTGCCCGGACAAAATCCTGAATATGTATATGTGAACGAAGGACCACAGTATTTGAAACACAAGGATAAAATTTTTATTATTTATTCGGCAAATGGTTGTTGGACAGATAACTATACCTTAGGTATCCTCACAGCTAGTGCTTCTTCAGATTTGATGAATCCTGCAAGCTGGAAAAAATCGCCGGAGCCTGTGTTTAAAGCGGCTCCTGAAAATGGGGTGTACGCAGCAGGACATAATTCCTTCTTTAAATCTCCTGATGGGAAAGAAGATTGGATTTTATATCACGCTAATGATAATCCCGGCGAAGGATGTGGTACAAGGCGCAAACCACGAGCGCAAAAATTTACGTGGAATAAAGACGGTACGCCAAATTTTGGAAAACCTGTAAGCAGAAATGAAGTATTGGAAATTCCTTCAGAATAAATTCATACTTTTTCTTTGTTTAAAAAGAAAAAATTAACTTATATTACGTATTATAAAATCAACTATGCCTAACGTATCAAATAAATCTGAAGAAAATAATTTTTTCTCCCGGAGAAAGGCTCTTGGTATGTTAGCATCTGTTGGTGGATTGAGCTTGATAAGTAATCCTTCGCCTGCACAAAAAAAGACATCTGTTTTTGAAGAAAATACACTTTCTCCAGCAGGGTTATATACAGTCTCAAATAAAAAGTCAGCTCAGTTTACAACTTTTAATTTAAAAACAAAACAAAAAGCTCCTGATGTAAGGCCCGGCGAAAGAAAAGTATTGGTAGAACATGATAAACCTGGTATAATCACCCGTCTTTGGATGACCTGTGCAGGATGGTTTTGGGAACACTGGGATGTAAGCAAATCAAAATATCCGGATCAGACTATTTTAAAAAAACTAATCCTTAGAATTTATTATGATGGTAATGATTTTCCATCTGTAGAGGCTCCGATTGGAGATTTTTTTGGAATTGGTCATTGTGAATACAAACATTTTTGTTCAAAGTATTTAGGCATGTCAAGTGGTGGATTTTATACATATTTACCTATCCCGTTTAATAAGATAAAAATTGAAGTGGAAAATCTGCATCCCTCAAGAGAGTCTGCTGTTTTTCTTAATGCAAATTATACTCCAATAGAGAAGCTCCCTGCAAACACAGGGAGGTTACATTGTCTATATAATTCAGGTACGAATCCGGGTTCTTTGCCCATGACCATTTTGAAAGCAGCAGGTAAAGGTCATTTTATAGGTTGTTGTGTTTCTATGCAAACTTTTTTACCAAATTATTTAGGTTATCTTGAAGCGCCGGAGTATGTATATATCGACAGAGAGGATAAGACTTCTCCTGACATAGTTGGTACAGGTTTAGAAGATTATTTCAATGGAGGTTGGTATTTCAGAGATGGAGAGTTTAATGCTCCATTGCATGGAGTCCCGTTAAAGGATGCTTTACGTTCTATGATTAGTATGTATCGTTTTCATGAAGAGGACGCAATAGCATTTAATAAAAATATAGAAATAGAATTTATTAATCCACGACCTCAGGAGCATACACAAGAGTTTAAGTTTTCCTCAACAGCATATTGGTATCAATTATCTGCTGCCAAGCTGGCTTTTAAACTACCTGATAAAGATAAATTGGTAGACTGGTATCGAATTAGAGATACAGACCATCAGGCAATACCTTAAATTGTATTAAATTTCAGCAAAAAATAATTAACTTTATCTCATAAAAAATAAACTAATGAAAAACCTTCTCACCTTATTGATTGTTTTGTTATCTCTGTCTTTTGTAAGTTGTAACAATGGTAGCAATACATCATCAGAAGACTCTTTGTCTGTTGATAATAAAAAAGCCGTAGTGCTTGATACTACAGCATTTTCTACAACAATCGATGGAAAACAAACAAGATTATACAGACTAATGAATAAAAATGGTGTAGAAATGTATATGACCAATTACGGAGGCAGAATAGTAAGTTTATTAGTGCCTGATAAAAACGGAAAACTTACTGATGTAGTCATTGGAATGAATGGGGTAGAAGCCTATCAGAATGCTACAGAACCTTATTTCGGAGCAACTATCGGTCGTTATGGAAACAGAATTGCTAAAGGAAAATTTTCTCTTGATGGTCAGGAATACAACTTGTTTTTAAATAACGGGCCCAATACTTTACATGGTGGTAAAAAAGGTTTTCAGTATGTGGTGTTTGATGCCGTTCAGCCGAATCAAAGCACACTGGAACTGTCTTATGTAAGTCCCGATATGGAAGAAGGTTATCCCGGTAATCTTACCGTAAAAATTACCTATAGTCTTACAGAAGATAATGCAGTTAAAATGGAATATTCAGCTACTACGGATAAGAAGACAGTTGTGAATCTTACCAATCATGCTTTCTTTAACCTGAACGGAGTGGGTAGCGGAACTATCTTGAATCATACATTACAGGTGTATGGCGATAGTTATATTCCTGTAGATTCTACGTTAATTCCTTATGGTAAAATAGATCCGGTTGCAGGTACGCCTTTCGATTTTTCTAAACCAACTGTAATGGGCGAAAGAATAGAACAAGACAATGAACAACTAAAACTTGGCAAAGGTTATGATCATTGTTATGTATTGAATAATACTAAGGGTTTATACGGACTCACGCATGCTGCAACAGCTACAGGAGATTTGTCCGGAATAGTGCTGGATGTTTATACTCAAGAACCGGGTATGCAGTTTTACAGTGGTAATTTTATGGAGGGAAAAAACACCATGTTCGGAGATTATAAAGATGATTTAAGAACAGCTTTCTGTCTGGAAACACAGCATTATCCTGATTCTCCCAATCAGTCTTCTTTTCCTTCTACTGTATTGAATCCGGGAGAAACTTATCACACTATTTCATATTATAAGTTTTCTGTAAATAAATAAACTTCAATAAGTTTGCATAAACAAGCACGACACTAAATTGAAGAAAATTGTATTTGCAGTAACAAACGATCTTACTTACGACCAGCGTATGTACAAGATATGCACTTCTTTAGCAGAGCATAACTTTGATGTAACGTTGGTTGGTTTTCAAAAGAAGAATTCACTTGCTTTAAAGGAAAAAAGATTCAGACAAAAAAGATTGGGATTATTTTTTCAGTCCGGTTTTTTGTTTTTTGCGGAAGCTAATATCCGCCTGTTTTTTTATTATCTGTTTTGTAAGGCAGATGTTTTTTGTGCTGATGATTTAGATACGGCTTTGCCTGTATTATTTGCTTCTGTTATCCGGCGAAAGAAACGCGTGTATGATGCGCATGAATTGTTCTGCGAAATGCACGACATTGTGCGGAAACCAGCCTTGTACAAATTCTGGAAAACAATCGAAAAGTTTTGCCAACAGAGATTTCCATTGGGATATACTGAAAATCAAAGCTATGCAGATGAATATGAAAAAATGTACGGTGTCAAATATTTTGTGGTAATGAACAGTCCGTATAAATCAGAAGAAGAAATAAGTTTTAAAGAAAAAGAAAATATTTTAATTTATCAGGGCGTAGTTGACAGAGGACGCGGTTTTGAAGGCTTGATACCTGCAATGCCTCATGTAAATGCCCGATTGATTGTATGCGGTAAAGGCACTTTTTTTGATGAAGTAGAACAGCTTGTTGCAGAATATCAGGTGCAGAATAAAGTTGAATTTAAAGGGTTTGTTTTGCCGGAAGATTTAAAGAGAATTACCCAAACAGCAAAGGTTGGATTAAACATGAATGCTAATCTCGGAGCAAGTTTTTATTACTCTTTATCTAACAGATTTTTTGATTATATGCATGCAGGAGTGCCGCAGATTACAATGAATTATCCTGAAAATAAAAAGATAAATGACCAATATGAAATAGGTTTGCTGATTGATAATCTGGAGCCGGACACAATTGCGGATGCCATCAATAAACTACTTAGCGATGATGAATTGTACAATCGTCTGAAACAAAATTGTGTTGCCGCCAGAGAAATTTATAACTGGCAAAACGAAGAAAAGAAACTGATAGCTTTTTACAAAAGTCTGTAAGAAATTTATATGTCATCCACAGAATCTTCTACTGTGATGCTGTCAAGCACACGACTGTTTTCAGTTTTTAATATTCTTGATGGATAACGATTGATTACAATAAAATCGTGTGTTGCCATCAGTATAGATGTCTTGGTGTCATTGCTAATGCGACGAAGCAATTGCATAATGTCATCACTTGTTTCAGGGTCAAGGTTTCCGGTAGGTTCGTCCGCAAGAATAAGTTTGGGTGAATTTAATAAAGCACGTGCAATATCCACTCTCTGTTGCTCTCCACCACTCATTTCAAAAGGCATTTTAAATTCTTTATGTGTAAGACCTACGAGCTCTAAAACTTCTTTGATACGAGCTTTTATTTTATCTTTTTCTTTCCATCCTGTTGCACGTAACACAAATTTCAGGTTTTCTGAAACATTTCGGTCTGTAAGCAAATTGAAAGACTGAAACACAATCCCTAAGTCCCTTCTTAAAAACGGAACTGTTTTCCAGGTGATTTTTCTGATGTCATGACCCACTACAGTGGCGTTACCTTCTTTTAGTGGAAGATCTCCGTAAAGCGTTTTCAGCAAACTGCTTTTACCTGTTCCTGTCTTACCTACCAGATATACAAATTCACCTTCTTCAATTTCAAAATTTACATTTTGCAGAATAAGATTATTACCTTGATAGATATTGGCATTTTTAATAGATATAATATTTTCTGACATCTTCGTTCTTAAAAATTGATTCTTAATTGCTGCAAGATAAAAAAACTAATCTTAAGCAGGTTATAAAATTATTTTCCGGCAGCGTAAATCCTTTCAATCATACCAATTACAGCAACACTTTCTTCCGGAAAAGGAAGATCGTATGCTCTGCCTTTTAAAAAGTTAACCACGTTTTCTATTACATACTGATGGTTGGCTGCAGAACCTTTGTACGTGCCGTAATCATTGCACACGGAAGTTACTTTTATTTGAGGTAGCTTATAGTCTTTAATAGTACAGTTTTGTATATCATTCATGTATTGTCCGCCTATTTTTACAGAGCCATTTTCTGCAATGATTGTTAGCTCACTTTCAAGATTACTTTTCCAGACGGAAGTAGAGAAATTTAAACATCCCGTACCTCCGTTCACAAAGTCAAACGTTACCACGCCGCTGTCTTCAAACTCTGTGAGATGTGCGTGATTGAAATTGCTGAACTTGGAATGAATGTTCTCAATATCTCCAAATAGCCAGTAAAGAATATCGATGAAATGCGAGAACTGTGTAAACAATGAACCTCCGTCCAGTTCTTTTGTGCCGCGCCATGTTTTTCCTTTCTCTTCATAATAGCGTGCATCACGGTTCCAGAAACAGTTTACCTGCACCATGTATATTTCTCCAAGTCGATATTCTTCAACAACCGATTTAATCCATGCAGCCGGGGGAGAGTAACGGTTTTGCATGACGGTAAACACATGCTTATTTTTTTCTCTGGCAGATGCTATAATTTCAGCAGCCTGACTTTGTTGTAAAGCCATTGGTTTTTCTACCAGAATATGCTTATCGTTCTCAAGACACTGCATTGCCTGTGCATAATGCAATCCGTTAGGCGTTGCAATGCTGACAACATCTGCATGTATGCCACTGCTTAAGAAAGAATTAAGAGAGTTAAAGTAAGGAACAGAAAATTCTTCTAATCCTAATAGTTCCTTATTTTTTATATCAATAAGTGCTACCAACTCAGCTTCCTGATTGGCACTTATCATTTTTGCGTGTCGCTTACCAATGTGTCCGCAACCTGCAACAGCAAATTTTATTTTTTCATTCATTTAAATTCTGACTAAATCTTATCCGCACCAAAATAAGGCTGTAGAGCCGCAGGAATTTTGATGCTGTCGGGTGTTTGATTGTTTTCTAATAACGATGCTATAATTCTTGGTAATGCAAGAGAGCTTCCGTTTAATGTATGCACCAGCTGGGTTTTGCCTTCTGCATTTTTAAATCTGCATTTGAGTCTGTTTGCCTGATAATTGTGAAAATTACTTACACTACTTACTTCCAGCCAGCGTTCCTGTGCGGCACTGTACACTTCAAAATCGTAAGTGATATGGCTTGTAAAACTCATATCGCCACCACAAAGCAGCAAGATACGATAAGGCAGTTCCAATGCTTGTAACAAGCCTTCTACATGTGCTACCATTTTATCCAGTACATCATTACTGTTATCAGGATGAACGATTTCTACTATTTCTACTTTTTCAAACTGATGTACACGATTTAAACCTCTTACATCTTTTCCGAAACTTCCGGCTTCTCTTCTGAAACAGGGAGAGTGTGCGGTCATTTTTATGGGAAGATCAGCTTCTTTTAAAATTTCGTCTCTGTAAATATTGGTTACAGGCACTTCTGCTGTAGGTATTAGATACAGATTATCTTCAGTGGCATGATACATTTGCCCTTCTTTATCGGGCAACTGACCTGTAGCATAAGCAGATGCCTCGTTTACAATGAAAGGCGGATTGTATTCTGTATACCCTGCATTGGTGTTGTAGTCCAGAAAAAATTGCACCAGTGAGCGTTGCAGTTTGGCTCCTTTTCCTTTAAACAATGGGAAACCGCTTCCTGTAATTTTAGCGCCCGTTTCAAAATCTATTAAATCGTATTTTTTAATTAAATCCCAGTGTGGTTGTGCATCTGCGTACAATTCAGGTTTTGTGCCGCCTTCTTTTACAATCACATTATCTTCCGCAGAGGTTCCTGCCGGAACTTTATCATTGGGCAGGTTGGGCAGTTGAATAAGATTGGTCTGCAAAGCATCTTCCAATTCTGTCATGCGTGTTTTAAGCGTTTCGAGTAAGGG
>JAEWWO010000243.1 GCA_023396345.1 Bacteroidota bacterium | reverse complement strand
ATCTGATTTGGTTCAGAATGTAAATACCGGAGAAAAAATATTTGTAAGATTGAGTCAGGTAGATAAAGATGGTACAACTAATGTATTAAAAATACAGGAAGCGGTAAGAAAATAATTTAATAAAAACATTCTTACAAATACATTTTTATAATTAAATTTGAATTTTTTCTAAAAAAAAGTAATTATGATAAAAATTAAAACAACATTTTTCCTTTGTATATTATTCAGTATTTTATATGTTAATGCTCAAACATACCATCCATTAACTAATTTACAAGTTTTAAAAGGCACTGGCACAGCTCCTAATTACAATTTTGCTGCAGGAGATGTTCTTGTTCAAAGAAATGCTATCAATTTAAGTGGCGTTAATTATGATGCAGTTATAAAAATTTTAAGTAGAAACCTTGGAGGAGTTGGCACGTTGGAAGCTTATAATGGTACTTTTCGTTTTAGAAATATTGACGGTCAAAAAGACCCCACAGTTCAATACAATTTAACATTAACACAAGCCGGTAGTGCTACCCCTACTAATCTTAATGGTATACCGGTAGTTATTGAAAATCTCACCCTTTATCTGCCGGATATTGATGGTACAAACGATATATATACTAATCAAGTTAAACCAGCTCAGATGTATGTAGATGCAGCAGGATATAGGCTTCCTGCAAGTTATATAGGATCTGCGCCTGCAATAACTACTGGATCTGCTTTAGCTGTAAGATCTCCTGCACTATATAATTCAACAAAAGCTTCTGATTATACTATATATAGAGCCAACGTTTCTCAAAGAGACGAAACAGATAATCTATTGTCATCCGGAACTTTTTTAAATAACAATGCTTTTGTACTAAAATTAGAATTTTCAACATTTCCTGAAGAAGGAATAGACTTAGTGTTTAGTACTACTACAGATCCATCTCAAGTTAACGTAACACAAGTTACTGGTAATAGACAAATATTTAATGTATTAGGTGTATTCGATCAAACTGGCGTGCTACCAGTAGGCTTTGGAGACTTTACTGCTTTTATCCAGAACGGTAAGTTATTATTAAACTGGAATACAATCTCTGAAATTAATAACGATAAATTTATTATTGAGGTTTCCAAAACAGGTATTGACGGCTGGAAAAAAGTAGCAGAAGTAAAATCAAAAGCTGTTAACGGTAATTCAGTTGAAAATATTGATTATGCTACAGAGCTTAATGTAGCAAATGCATTAGGATTGCTTGCGGCAACAATGCTATTCGGACTATTTATTCCGGGCATTAGCAGAAGGAAAAGAATAGTACTAAGCATTTTGGCTTTATCAATGACTGTAGGATATTTCTCCTGTCAAAAATCTGATTTGGTTCAGAATGTAAATACCGGGGAAAAAATATTTGTACGTTTAAGTCAGGTAGATAAAGACGGAACAACTAAAGTATTGAAAATACAGGAAGCGGTAAGAAAATAATTTAATAAAGTCTTGATTTTAAATAAAAGGGCTCCGTATTTACGGAGCTCTTTGTGTTTTTAATCTTTTATTACCTGTTTCTTTAGTAACATTAATTAAATTTGCACTTAATTTATTATGCAAATAAAAAATGCGCAATACGTAATATCCAGTCCCGATTACAAAAAATGTCCGCCGGGAGATAAGCCCGAATATGCTTTTATCGGAAGGAGCAATGTGGGCAAATCGTCGCTCATTAATTTAATTACGAACAGACAAAATCTGGCTAAAACATCTGCTACACCCGGTAAAACGCAAATGATTAATCATTTTCTTATTACCGGTGCAGAAAAGAAAAACAGCAATTTTTTCTGGTTTTTAGTTGACTTACCTGGTTACGGTTATGCCAAAAGAGCCAAGACGGACCGTAAGGCCTGGAGCAAAATGATTGAAGATTATTTACTCAACCGAGAAAATCTAGTGAACTTATTTATATTAATAGACAGTCGACACAAGCCACAGAAAATTGATCTGGAATTTGTAAATCAGATTTACGATTGGGAAATTCCGTTTACACTCATTTTTACAAAAGCCGATAAAGAAAAGCCCACAGTTGTAGAACGAAATGTGGCAGAATTTTTGGATGAATTAAGGGCAACCAGACAATTTCTTCCGCAAGTAATAGTTACCAGTTCCACAAAAAAAACAGGAAAAGAAGAATTGCTTGGTTTAATAGAACAATTAAATCAATCGGTGGCTGAAGCCTTTAACAATGCAAATTTATAAACGAAAAAAATAAAAATAAACAGATGAAAAAATTATTATTACTCTTATTTCTTTTTACCGGATATTTTTCTCAGGCACAAATTAATGCGGACGTTGCACACAATCAGGCGTTGGATTTAGCCAAAAAAGGAAATTACAAAGAGGCGTTGGATGTTTTAAAGCAAGCATCAAAATCTGCACCAAACGAGCCGGTACTTTTGAGAGATATAGCTTATTATACATTCCTGACTGGAGAATATGACGAAGCTATAAAACTAGGAAAAGATTTGGTAGAAAAAGAAATTGCCGATGAGCAGGCTTTCCAGATTCTGGGTTCATCTTATCGTATGGCGAAAAAATATAACGAAAGTATAGATGTTTACGGACAAGGAATCGCCAAATACCCAAGAAGCGCCGTATTGTACGCAGAGTTAGGCAGTGCATATGCCGATAATGAACAACCTGAACAAGCTATAGCTATTTGGGAGAAAGGTGTAAAAATAGATCCTAATATCAGCAATAATTATTACCATCTTGCCAATGCTTATGCTAAAAATCAGAATGCACTGCGTGCACTAATCAATGCAGAGATACTGATTAATATGGAAAACAAAACGAACAGAACTATTGAAATGCGTAAACTTATGCTGGAGCAATACAGAACTATTTTTTCTAATGCTTCTTATCTGAATCGCTATCTTAACGGAAGAAATGATTTTGAAAGAGTGATAGCAGAGTCTTACCGTAAGTTTGATTTGGTTGTTGCCGATGGCGTAACGCCCGAATCCTTATCCGCCTTAAGAGGACAGTTTATTGTTGATTGGTTTCAGCAGGGTAATGATCAAAAATTTCCTTTTACACTTTTTGATCGCAGTAGAATGATGTTAAAATCCGGAACCTTTGATGCATATAACCGCTGGCTATTCTCTTCTCATAATCCGGAGCAATTCCGTAACTGGGCTAAGATGAACGAAGGGCAATTAAACGAATTTACCAGATATTTTAATGTATCTATTTTGAAATTTCCTGCCGGAGGTCAAAATTATTTTTAAAATAAACATTTGAGAGACAATATTTATTGTCTCTTTTTTATAGCTTCGCACAATTAAAAACAATTAAAACTATGATGCTTTTTATTGACTTGTTCTCAAACTTGGTTGTCCCCGATTTTTCGGACCCGAGTATATGGGTTAGTTTACTTACTCTTACATTCTTAGAAATTGTATTAGGGGTAGATAATATTATATTCATTTCAATATTATCAAACAAACTACCGGTAAATAAACAAAAGATGGCAAGAAATCTAGGATTATCTTTTGCCATGATTTTCAGAATTATTTTATTGTTGATGATCAACTGGATTATTGGATTAAAAGAACCGGTGCTTACACTTTCATGGTTTGGCGATCCGCTCACAGACGGTCCTATGCAATTGAGCTGGAAAGACATTATTTTAATAGTCGGTGGTATATTCCTGATTGTTAAGAGTACACTTGAAATACATTCCAAAATGCAGATGCAGGAACATCACGAACACGTAAAACCCATCACTGCCGCAGGTAATCTGATGACAAAAGTAATTATACAAATTATTCTGATTGATATGGTGTTCTCGTTAGATTCTATTCTTACTGCGGTTGGATTGGTTGAGAATGTTTTAATCATGATTATTGCCGTAATTATTGCAATTGGAATAATGATGGCTTTTGCCGGACCTGTAAGCCGCATCATCAACAAGCATCCAAGCCTGCAAATGTTGGCGTTGAGCTTCCTTGTGGTAATTGGTGTATTGCTGGTGGCAGAAGGTATTCATCAGCACGTAAGCAAAAGTATTATCTACTCTTGTCTTGCATTTAGTTTGGCTGTTGAGCTGCTCAACATTAACTTTAGAAAAAAACAGGAAAAAGCTAAAGACCTTCAAGGAACCAGCCCTGAAAGAGATTTATAAATTTTTGTAATCTTATATTTAATTTAATAGCCGACAAGTGTCGGCTATTTTAATTTATTGTGAATTATAATATATGTAAATATAAATCCTCTATCTTTAATAAAATTTAAAACAATGAAAAAAGGACTTATCAACGAATTTCTGCACGAGGCAGAAAATACCAGAAAATTGCTGAAAGCAATTCCTGACAGTGCACTGGACTACAGACCGCAGCCACAACTATGGTCTGTGGCGCAATTAGCACATCATATAGCTAATATTTACAGTTGGTTTGATGGCACTTTTAATTATGATATTTTTGATATTGCAAATCTGGAAGAAAAAGAACTGGACACTACAAAAGCACATAACATTGTAGAAAGATTTGAAGAAAATTTTGAAAAGGCAAAAGAGATTCTCGAGAACTCTGACGAATCCACCTATTTCAACGATTGGCAAATGGTAGCGGGAGAAAATATATTAATTCCTCCAAGTCCCAAGATTGCTATGATTCGAGGATTTTTGTTTAATCATCTGTATCATCATCGCGGAGAACTTGTTGCGCACTTAAGAGCTACGGGAAACAAAGTTCCCGGTCTGTATGGTCCTACGCAGGAAGAAATGCAGGGATAAAAAATATTGTTTATATTAAAAAAGGTTGACAGCTTTAATAAGTAGTCAACCTTTTAATTTCAATATTTAAACAACAAAAAACTATTCTTCTTTTACAAAAATATGAGCAGCTTCGCTAAGTCTGAGACTTAAATTATATCCTACAACGCTGATGGATATCGGATCTCCGAGAGGGGCTTTCTGTTCTACCTTAATTTTTTCACCGGGCAGGCAACCCATTTCCAGCAATTTTACAAACAAATCGCTGTTTTCAAACTCTACAATTTCCACAGTTTGTCCCACCTTTATTTCTGAAAGTCTCTTCATTATTATCTTTTAATCTATACAACAAAGATACTTTAAGCAATTTTGTTTGGTATTATATTTATTAAATTTGACAAATAAAAAACAACTATGCAAAAGATTTCTTTTCATAATGCAGATGTATCCTTTCGCCTGACAGACAAAAAAGGATTGAAACAATTTATTCCGTTTTTATTTCAAAGAGAGAATGTTTCTTTGCAACAGTTGAGTTATGTATTTTGTTCTGATGATTTTTTGCTGGATATAAATCAACAACATTTGCAACACGACTTTTATACCGATATCATTACTTTCGACCTAAGCGAATCTGATGCTGTAAATGGGGAAATATATATAAGCATCGAACGCGTAAAAGAAAATGCTCTTAATCTTAACGCTGCATTTGAAATAGAATGTTTACGCGTTTTGTTTCACGGGGCTTTGCATTTGTGCGGTTATAAAGATAAAACAAAAACACAGCAAACGGCTATGCGCAAAAAAGAAGAGGAATACATAGAACTCTACTTATTGCGACAATAATATTTTCACTTCCAGTCCGCCTCTTGTTGTTGTGATGGGCGGCGTTGTAGAGACGTATGGAATATTGCGTTGCTGATTAAAGTAGAAATTAAAGTTCACTCTTTTATTCAAAATAAATCCTATTGTAGGTGAAATAGAAATTACTTTTTGTCCGCCTGTCCGGTAGCCATTGCTTTGATCCAGAATATTATTTGCCTGCATATCGTCACGCATAGAAAAATCAATGCCAATGTTTATGTCTGTACGTTTATCTTCTTCCTCTTTTTCCTGATCCGGAGTATCTTCAAAAGGATTTAATCCTGTACGATCTTTTGATATGGTAAGTTTGGTAGGAATCTTTACACCGGAGAATAAATTCAGATTTATTTTTTTTCTTAAGCTGCCGCCAAAACTGATTTCCGTACTCTTTACTTCACTCACCTGATAGTTTACAAGACTTAGACTTAAAACACGTGATTTGGCATATTGAAAACGAAAATTGCTCTGATCTTTCAAACTCATATCAGCACCCAATAGTGGACTGAAGTGCTGCTGCATGGTAAGATTCGGAACCAGAAAATACGGTACATAGTTGCCGGATATCGGGTCTATAAATCCCGGCGTGCCCAGCATTAACGGATCATTGAAGAACATGGCACTGGAAAAACTATTCATAGACATACCACCATTGTACGCATGTCTTATAGAAAAATCATTAAAGATTTTTGCAATGGCAGGTATCTTTGAAAGTCCCATGTACGTAAGCATCCAGTTTGGTAAAGGAAAAATGCCGGACAGCGGATTTGTTTTTATGGATGAGTTTGTTTCTTCCACCAGCCCAATAGTATTGGGGTCTTTTCCTAAATAAGCTGCCAGAAATGCCGGAATCAGTACGTTCTGGGCATATCTTCCATAACCTTCCGGAAAACCGTCCTGCATAACACCTCCGGTATAATAACCATTATTAGCTGCCAGTCTTTTTGCTATTGGCAATCTGTAATCAGAGAACTGGCGGAACAATTGCGGCACATCCAAAGGATTGTCTTTTTGGAAAAAAGTTTTTATGCCGATGTAAGAAACATCAAAAGAACCGCTGGAGTAAGGCGACAAATGTTCAAAGCGGCCAACACCTAAAGTATCTTTAAACAGTTCGGAATATTCTTTAGAAAAACCTTTTCTAAGGCTGACATCAATAATAAAATCTTTGAACGGTTCCAGTGTTACATTTGCCTGTAAATCTTCTACGTAAGACTGACGGAACATTTCATTAAAATTCTGATTCCTTGTCAGCAATCCCTGTTGTGCTTTGGATTGCAGCCATTGCGCATTGGGTTGTTTGCCAAAAACATAATCCAGTCCGGGCTGCATGGTTGCCCAGTTTTGCCCAATGAATTTTGTACTGTCCATATATCCCGGCACACGACTTCGGTATCCGGCAGAGTAATTGACAGAAGCTTGTTTTACCATAGTTACCAGTTGCAGCGGCAAAGAGCCTGCTACTGACACACGTACTTTTTTGCTTTTTCTTGCCTCTGCTTTTTTCAGTCTGTAATCTTCAATCAGCTTTCTCCATTCGCGCAGTGCTTTTCTTTTATCCAGACCTTTTTTTCCTTTTAAATAATCTGAACGTTTGGGTGGTTTTACAATAGAATCTGTTTTAGATGTATCCGCTGCTTCTTTTTCCAGCAGCATAATACTATCCTGTGCTATTCTTTCTTCACGCGACATGTATGCCGATTTTAAAAGAGCCGATCTTTCGTATAGTGTACGGAAATTAAAATCTCCTGTAACTGTTACAGTCTGTCCGTTTTCAATAATATTGCCCAGTTCTTTAGCCAGCAGACTCGCACCTATCCATTTGTAATCCGATGCATAAGTTACCGAGCCTGTTATCCAGCTGGTGAGCGGCAGCTTATCAAACGGAACAGCATAGCTTGCAGCAGCACGTTGCTGATACATGGTGTTTCTGCCGCCTTTCAAAAAGTTTGTCCACAAAGTATCTTTTTTCTCCTGCGTATTAAGCGAGCCGTAAGGTTCATCAACAAAAGCAAAATTATTTGCTGTAAAATTTACATTCATACTCTTGGTAAGATTCCATACAAGATTATAATCTCTGTTGAAACGGAAGTATTTATCATAAGTAGTTTCCAGTCTGTCAATCTGATTTTGTGCATCAAAAATATTTACAACACGAGGTGTAAATTCTCCGTATTGTCTGTCAATAGCAGCGCGAACGCTGATGGTAGAAGGGATTACGTTAACATTAAATTCTGTGAGCCATTTTAACCACGGACTTTTCGATTGTATCAATTGTTTAAAAGGTTCTATGAAGAAAGGCTTTCCTGCAAACATATAATTGACCGAACCAAAATGTTTATTAATGAGATTACGGTCAATTAAAGGACTGGTCTGGTTGATAGAAGTGTATGTATAAGAAAAATCAAGGTTTGAAATGTCCCAGGGTTTGGGCGTTTGCGATGGCTTGCCAAATTTAACGCCATTCAATCCTAGCATTTTTGTGGTAGTTCTGTCTTGTGCAATATTTCTGATAGAGTCGCGCATTCTTTGATTATCGGTATTGTTCATTTTATACTTAAACAATACATCCTGATCAAACGGATCATACTTTGGTGTATATATGGTTTGATTAAGATTGAACAAAACCGGAATGTTTGCATTGATAGCTGCCGGCATCAGTCTTCCTGCATTAATATTGGTACTTAAATCAAACTGAATAAGATTCTCTCTTCTTCTTTCATTTACTCTTTGTTCAATAGAACCAAACCCTGCGGTGTACGTATTTGCTGAAACGCTTAGTGTACCCAGGTCTGCGAGTTGTAAATCTACTCTTGCCTGCGCAGCCATTCCGCCTGTTTCGTCCATTCTTGACAAACGCAATTCATTTATCCATACTTCGGCACTTAAAGTTTGTGCGCCTCTGGCGTTTTCAATTCCCACAAGAAAACCGTCTACCTCACCAAAGTTGGGATTACCCATTACCGCAATCGTTTTGTGTCCTGATTGTCTTCGGAATATTTCTCCGATGGGAACACGACTGTTATTTCTCTCGAGTTTAAGATTAATAAGATCCTGTAAGATGATATCCAGATTATTTTCAAATGGCCAAACCTCTTCGGGAGTGACCGTTGCTGTGTGAGGTGTAACACTTAGCGGAATACGTATTTCGTAATAATTTGAAAGAAAATCCTGTCCTATTCTTATGACCGCTTCCAGGTCTCCGTTACGCACAGAAGCCTGTCCCGGCATAGATTCCGCATGGATAAACATAGATAGCTGCCCGTACTGACGCATATCCATCCGCACATTTTTAAAAATGGCTCTTGCATCTTTTTGTTTTAAATTTTCTACTCTTAAACTTAGCGATTGCTCATTTTGTCGCAGATACGCGCCGTTATTGGCGAGCGATTGCATACGCTCAACTCCCGGAGGCATCAGATAAGGAATAGGTATTCTGCCGCTGTTATTATCGGTATTAACTGAAGAAAGATTCAGGCTGGTGCCACTGTTCATGGGCAGTTCACGATAGGAGCCCGTTGTATCTAATTCATATCTGAACGAACGCCACTGATTTCTTACAAAGCCCAAACGGGCAAAACGCAGTACTACAGAATCCTGAAATCCGGTAAGGTACATACGCATAAATCTGATGGATTTAAAATCGCTGATATTGCCCACTTTGTTGGTAAATTCTTTTACAGGAATTCTGTATAAATACCAGCGTTCTGTTGTAATGCTGTCATTGGCAAGCTTTGGCTGAATGGTTCTTACATCGGCAACATATTTATCCAGAATACTTTTTCCCGGATGCAAATCAATTTCATATTCAAAGTATTGTTCTGATTCGTTAATGGAATTATCGCCGTTTAAATCTTCTTTATCAGGATAATTGGTAGCAGCAGATGATATTTGCTCGTTGCCGGTTGATATAGGTGAGTTCCCTTCGGGGTTGTTGAATTTTTTATATCGTTCTAAAATGCCGGCATTAGCGTATGTGGGGTCTCTGTACCATTTATAATCGTCAGAAGAAGGATCGCTCACAGCTTCCCGATATGCTTGTGAATTGTCGCCAAACTGCTGGCGTAAGTTTTCCAGATAAGAACTGAATTTATTTACTTCCTGTTCAGAACTCAAACCGTCGAAACCTATATCCTGCAAGGGTCTGTCTTCAGCCGTATTGCTGAACGCATTGGTAATTTGTATAGGGTTTACCGGCGTTCTGCCCCAGACTGTACTGCTGTCAATAGCTGTTGGCTGTCCCGGTGTGTTCATGCCGTTTTCGTAAAAATGTTTTCCGTCTTTTAAAATATCTTCACTTACATTTCCTAAGTTGATGATAAACTTTCCACCTGTACTGTTCGGATTTTTAATGAAAGGATCCTGCACCCAAAATTCAATGTATTCAATATTGGCTGTTTCAAAATCCGTCATCGATTGTTCCATGGCGCGCATAATACCACCCCATCTTTTTTGAGGCTGCAAGAGATTTCCC
>JAEWWO010000333.1 GCA_023396345.1 Bacteroidota bacterium | reverse complement strand
GTGTAGGTCCGTTGCCCTCGTCAATGTATTTATGTTTAGATTTTCCTATTTCTTTTAGTTGGTAGTCCATGATTGTGTTTTTAAATCTTTCACAAATTAACACTTTTACAGTTAATTGTTTCTAATTATTTTATAAGAGAAAATCATTCCGATTTAGGGGCCATGTTGCCAAAGAAATCTGTGAGTTGATTAAACATTCCTTTAAATACCGGAATTACATTTCCTATATTCTCAATTACATACGGTCCCAGAGGTTGTATATACGGATACGTTGCAGAACCCGCTAATGCTGCATCTGACACCAATCCTATTCTTGTAAAATAAAAAAGTACAACGCTTAATAAAGTAAGATACAGCAATGCATAAAATACTACACCTCCCACCTTGTTAACCCATCCCATAAAAGCAAACTCAGCCGTACGCTGTATCATTTTTGCAACCCAGCGAATCAGGAGTGCAACGCCGAACATTACTAAGATAAAGGAAAGAAAAGTTACCCACTTGCCCTCTATTCCATTGGCAGTAAAATAGTCTGCAAGCACTACTGACAGTTTCATTGCTGCAGCCAGACCAATAATGATGGCTAAAAAAGAAAAGACTGCTACAATAAGGCCTTTTGTATATCCTTTAAATGCAGCAAAGGCAATTGTTATAGCTACTACTATATCTATCACTGTTAGCCTAATAAAGATTTTACCATTGCAGAGATTGCTTTACCATCTGCTTTTCCGGCAAGTTGCTTGGTTGCAATACCCATTACTTTACCCATATCAGAAGGAGAGGATACTCCCAGTTGAGCAATTATAGCAGATAATTCATTTTTTAATTCATCCTCTGTTAATTGCTTTGGAAGAAATTTTTCTATGATATCCAGTTCTTCTTTTTCTTTCTCTGCCAGATCTTTTCTGTTATTGTTTTCAAATGTTTCAATAGATTCTTTGCGTTGCTTTGCCATTCTTTGCAGAAGTTTCAATTCGCCTGCCTCATCTACATTTCCATTGGCTCCCGGCTCTGTTTTAGCTTTTATTATTTCTGCTTTTATAGCACGCAGAGCTCTTAATGCTCCTTCTTCTTTATTTTTCATTGCCTCTTTCATTTGAGACATTATATTCGTTTCTAAAGACATTTCAGGTGTATTTTTTATAGTTTAATTAAGTTAACTTGTTTTCTTTAAGTTGCGCTGCTCTGAATTTTTCGTAAAAAGATTTGGCAAACTCTTTCATATCATTAGCTATTTCGTCCTGATGAGTTGAACGAGCCAGTGTATCTGCCATTGCAAAGATGGTTTGATAAAAGAAATCTCCCATTTCATCCACCATCATATCTTTAGTCCACAAGTCAATGCGCAGCGCACTTTTGTCACTGCCATCCCATAAAGAAAGAAACATGGCTTTTGCTCTTTGCATAGCCTCCGCAGTACTTCCCGATGCATTCCATAAAATATCTTCCGGAACTTTGTTGTCATCTAAGTGTACATCTATTGATATAGTTGATTTATGCATAAATGCAAATATAAACTAATTGATTTTTATAAAAGATTAATTGTAAAATATTGTAAAAAGATAGTATGAATGGCAGCAACCGAAAATGGTCTATAAGTCTAAGATAGACAGAATGTTACTGCAAAGTTTACATACTTTATTGAATATTTCACACAATTGGGAAATTTATTTTGGTTAATTTTTTTGCTAATATAGAATTTCTTGCGTGTTCGTATGTCCAATCCAATAGCTGTTTGATTGTTTTCAGGAGTTCCTGCTCTCCTTCTTCGGTATTAATATCTATCTGGCAAAAAGTACTACCGTTTACCCTTGCATGAATAGTGAGATAATAAACCGCTGCAACAAGTATGGCATTTACAGCCCTTATATTGATATTGGTTTTATTAAAAACAGGGTCCGCCAGTTTAAATATAGAACCGGTAATATTTTCTTTATAATCAGCTACTTCTCTTAGCAAAAGATTGGTTTCACTTAGCTCCCAGGCTATCATATTCTGCATTTCTATACTTTCTTTAAAAAAGAGAAATATTGTTTTTCGATGATGTTATACGTTAAGTTCTCATCAATTTTATTATCATTAGCTTGTAAAATGTCAGCAATTTTCTCAAACAAAGAAGTCCAGTAATCCCTTGTTTTAAAATATTCTTCAACCAGTTGATCAAGCGAACTGAAGTAAGTATAAATTAATTTCCAATCTACTCCCGCTTGTTTAGCGATGTTTTGAATGTTTAATTTAGTATATCCTTCTTTTTTAATAATTTCTCCAACAGATTGTATCAATCTTTGTTCTGTATTGTACCTGCTTCTGTGTTCGGATTTCGGTTCTTGCTTACTCATTGGATGTAATTTAAAATTCAACCAATATAAAAAAGGTTGTTAAAAAGTTTAAGGTTTACAGTATAAAGGTAATACTAAATAAAATATTTTTTAGTTATTATCTATTTTGGCAAAGTGTTTGTTTTATTTGTCTTCATTATTTCATAAATCATTATAAATCATTTAAATTCAGAAACATGAGGAAACTATTAACTATAGCAGCTATTGCAGCAACATTTGCAGCTTGTAACAATGCCGCTAACGAAAACGATGCAGATACATTAGTTGTTGATCAGGATACAACTACAATTGTAACTACCCCTACTTACAACGAAGGTGATATCATTAAAAGAGACGGTCAGGCTCAAGTTTACAAAAACGGAGCATGGGTGGCTTTAGACAATGACGTAACATTAGATAACGGTGTTGTTGTAAAAAGAAACGGAACTGTTGTTACTTCTGAAGGTAAAGAAGTTGTTTGGGAAGAAGGACAATATGTAACTAAAACTGGAGCTTTCTTTGACAGAACAGGTGCAGCTATCGAAAATGCATGGGATGCAACTAAACGTGGCGTATCAAATGCAGCTAATGCTACCAGAGAAGGTTTGGAAAAAGCCGGAGATTCTATCGCAGCAGGTGCTAACAGACTTGGCGACAGAGTTAATGAAGCAGTTAGATAATTAGTAATTTATTTATAAATATAAAAGCGTAGAATCATTATAAATTTTACGCTTTTTTAATGCACAGCCC
>JAEWWO010000331.1 GCA_023396345.1 Bacteroidota bacterium | reverse complement strand
GGTTGTGGCCTGCACCAGGCAAGGATATATTCAAAGGATTAATACTTTGAATTCAAGTGACACACGTAACGAAATGAATCGAGATATTGAAGCATCCAAAGTTCGATACAGTGAGAAACTGACACTTCTGGAAAACTATTTGGTCAGTCAAAAACCATTTACAACCAGCGAAGTAGAAAAAGAAGCTGATAAAATTTTAGTTTCCTTTAAGCCGGGTAAAAAAGTTGCCACAATCAGTAAGTTTAAGGCAACAGGAAAAAATAAGGAGACGGGTGTTTTAACACCGAGGGGTGCCTTGCACAAACAGTTTGTATATGGAAAAATCAAAGTAATTGATTATGACAAGCCCATCAAGTATCTGTTTGATAATACTGAAAAAATTGTGGATGAAAGAATAAGAAACCTTGTAAAAGAAAGAAAAGAAAAATATGCAGGAAGTACTAAAGAAGCACTTAGTTCTTTAAAGAAAAATCCGATCTTTCTTGATTCGGATCAACAAGTACCACTTGAAAAAGCAAATTGTTTTAAGGATGAATACGTCATTAAATACAAACTACACGAACTAAAGCAAAAAGATCTTCCTTTTATTGTTGATCAAAAAGTGAAACAGATTCTGACAGAAAAACTAAAAGAGCACAATGGCAATGAAAAAGAGGCATTCAAGAATGGTGTTTGGTTTAATGAAGATAAACAGATTCCTATCAGGACAGTCCGTTGCTTTACAGGGCTTTCTGCAGTAGAGTCAATTAAAAAAGATGAAAAAGGCAAGGACATTGGTTTCGCTAAGACAGGTAATAACCATCATATTGCCATTTATCAGGATGAAGATGGCAAACAAACCGAGCATTCTTGCACGTTCTGGCACGCCGTTGAGCGCAAAAAATACAAGCTGCCGATCATCATTGAAGATACATCTGATGTCTGGAATTCAAATTTAAACCAATCGCTTCCTCAGTCATTTATTGATAAATTGCCGGGAGATGGATTAAGTTTGAAACTTTCGCTCCAGCAAAATGAAATGTTTATCCTGGGAATGAGTGAAGAAGATTTTGATAAAGCACTTGAAGATAATGACAAGTCTTTACTGAGTAAACATCTGTACTTGGTTTGGAGCATTTCCACTAAGGATTATCGGTTTAGACATCACTTGGAAACAAAAAATAGTGAGTTAAACAAGATTGATGGTGCGAGAGAGACAAAAAGATATTTTAGATTCAAGAGTTTACCTTCTTTGTTTGAACAAAATCCGAAAAAGGTTCGCTTGAATCATTTAGGAGAAATCACAAAATCAAACTGATTAAGATGCTCTACCGTTCCATCTACATCGGCAATCCCGCCTATCTGAAACTGAAAGACCATCAGATGAGAATCCTATGTCCTGAAACTAAAGCGGAGAAAGGAAGTGTAGCTATAGAAGATCTGGGATTGTTAATGCTGGATCATTGGCAAATAACTGTTTCACATCAATTAATTCAGAAGCTGATGAACAATAAAGTGGTTGTTATCAGTTGCGATAATTTTCATATGCCACAAGGTATTATGCTACCTCTTTACGGTCATACAGAACATTCCGAGAGAGTAAAATATCAGCTTGAAGCAAGTGAGCCTCTGAAAAAACAATTGTGGAAACAAACTGTAGAATGTAAAATTACTAATCAGACAGCAGTATTGGAGCAAATGAATTGTTTTGCAGACCCTATGTATGATTATTTAAAAAATGTTCGTTCCGGAGATATCACGAATATGGAAGGAATTGCAGCACAGCATTACTGGAAGTATCTGATAGATCCGGAGTTTCTCAGAGGCAGATTTGGCGAATATCCCAACAACTTTTTCAATTTTGGTTACGCTGTATTGAGAAGTATTATTGCACGTGCAATTGTTGAATCAGGCTTATTACCAGTATTAGGAATTTTTCATAAAAATAAATATAACCCTTATTGTCTGGCTGACGATATTATGGAACCTTACAGACCGTTTGTAGATTTACTGGTAATGGAATGGATTAAAGCACACCCTGAAGCAACAGAACTGAACACAGAAGCAAAATCTTACCTGTTAAAGATTGCTACACAGGATGTAAAAATAGGCAAAACCACCAGACCTTTACTGGTTGCGGTAAAAACAACTGTAATTTCTTTGCATAAATGTTTTACAGGAGAAAAAAGACAAATTGTTTATCCTGAAATAGCATAGATAAGAAAAAAGAATATTATGACACATGAATCAAAACAGGTTTAACGCATACAGAATTATGTGGGTGTTAGTATTATATGATTTACCTACGGAAACAAAAGCAATGATGAAGGCCGCAAATCAGTTTAGAAAAAAACTGATTGATGATGGCTTTGCCTTATTCCAGTTTTCTATGTATATACGCCATTGCCCCAGCCGGGAAAATGCAGAAGTACACATAATGCGTGTAAAAACCAGTTTGCCCAAATATGGAAAAGTAGCGATTATGTGTATTACTGACAAGCAGTTTGGAGATATAGAACTATTTCATTCTAAAAATAAAGAAGAGATGCCTCCAACCTATCAGCAACTGGAATTATTCTGATTTTTCTATTTCTAAATACATACAAAAGCCGCTGATAGTCAGCGGCTTAAACTTTGAGGTTGCGAACAATCACAAAGATAAAATTTTTTGAAAGCAATTCACAACGAAATGTTCAATGATGTTTGTACCTTCTTCGTTGCGAACAATCACAAAGATAAAATTTTTTGAAAGCAATTCACAACGCTTCTGATTCGCTGCAATAATATTTGGTAGTTGCGAACAATCACAAAGATAAAATTTTTTGAAAGCAATTCAC
>JAEWWO010000328.1 GCA_023396345.1 Bacteroidota bacterium | reverse complement strand
GTCTCCATTAGCATTATCGGCCATACAAAAAATGAGTCAACTAATGAGATATATAATTAAAGATTCTACTAAAGATATTATACCACTTGCTAAAGAAGTCAAATATATAAATAGCGTTATTGAACTTTATTCATTGCGTACTATTGAAAAAAACAATGTAAAATTCACTGTTAAGGGAAACATAGATAACATTTTTATTCAACCTTTATTATTAATTCCTTTTATTGAAAATGGATTTAAGCATGGTGATATATCTAGTGAATTTCCATACATAATAAATCTTTCTTTAGATAATCAAATGCTAATTTTTTCCACAACTAATAAAATAAGATTTTATTCTGATTATGATGATGAAATAGGAGAACAAGATAATGGAATAGGAATGGAGAATATACAAAGAAGGTTAGAGTTATTGTATCCAAACAAGTACAACATTACTGTAGTAAAAGACGATTACTACTATTATTTAGATTTAAAAATAGATTTAAAATGATAAACTGCATAATAATTGACGATGAACCCTTGGCTCTATCATTGATAGAGGATTATGTCCGTAGAACTTCTTTCTTAGATCTTAAGTTTTCTTCAACCAGTTCACTAGCAGGATTAACTTTTATTAATAATAATAAAGTAGATTTAGTATTTGCTGATATTAAAATGCCCGATATAAACGGAATGCAAATGATGAAGTTAGTTGATCCAAAGATAAAGTTTATATTAATTTCTGCTTATAGTGAATATGCGATAGAAGGATATGAATACAATGTTCTGGACTATCTATTAAAACCTATAGATTATGGCAGATTTTATAAAGCCTGTCAAAAAGCCTACTTTCATTTTCAACAATTTAATAATAGAGAATCATATAAAGAGCTAACTAAAGATTTTTTACATGAATATATTTTTCTAAGAACTGAAAGTAAAATGATTAAAGTAGTTCTAAATGAGATTCTGTTTGTAAAAGGTTTAAAAGAATACTTACTTATACAAACGTCTGAGTTAAACTACATAATTTTAGAAAGTTTTAAAAATCTAGAAGAAAAACTTCCTAAGGATCAATTTTTGAGAGTTCATAAGTCTTTTATCATATCTTTAAGTAAAATTCTTTTTATAGAAAGAAATAGAATTTTTATAAGTGATTATATAATACCTATAGGTGATTCTTATAAAGCTGTACTGTTCGCGGCTATAAATGCAAAAAAAATTGGATGAACTGAAAATTTTAAATTATTACTACTCTAAATTGTAGTATGAGAACAGAAATATTTTGAAAGCTTATGTAAGCGTTCTTATATGGTCAATTTAAATTTAAAAGTTGAGTTTTTTAGAGAATATCTTTTAATTGTTTATTAAGTCCTTATGACCTTCAATCAATGCCGATATCACAATAGCATTATTCTCATATTTATCTGAAAGATAAGAAGTATAAAGCGATAAAAAAATCGCTTTATATTAACCTCTTTCCATATTAATTTTTAAAAACTGTATGTGTCAAAATTAAGCGATTATGCTTCCAATTTATCTACTCCTACCTTTTTTTTCTAGAGCAATATCGGGCTCCTTGTCTACTTCCTGAGCAGGCTTTATAAACAACTTTTGTCCGGATTCGTTGTAAAAATCTAATCCTTTCATTTGTGGATTTGTTTGCGCAAATACATTGATTATCTCATTATTTTGTAAAAGGTCAACTGATACCCGGTTACCCTTTTGTAAATTTTTTAGTGTTTGCTCCATATTATTTCCGGCAGGAAAGCTGACAGGGTATTTACTGATAGCCTGTTCAAGCTTAAACCCGTAGTTTTCATGATACATTTTAAAAGTATGATTACCGTTATCTTTTTTAGGAGATTCAAAATCTAGTCCTATCCAGTAGTTTGCTTTTTCTCCTTCTTTATTTAGCATGTCTTTATTAATAAATCTCCCGTCTAAAAGATTAAATGCTTCTAAAGCCGTTATATTTTTTGTATTAGGTTTATTAGAAATAAAAAACGACTGATTCACTTCTATATCCGTATCATTTTCTTTTTTAGTTAGTCCGGCATCAAAGCTGTTAAGATAGAAAACATCTGTATTGGCGGCTTTATTAAAATGCAGCTCATAATTTATTTTGGAATCAATACCATTTACTTTATGAATTTTGGAATAATCAAGAGAAAAATCATCCTGTTGCGCTAAGGCAGCCTTTAGCTTTTCCTGTTGTGCATTATCCGGTTTAAATCCCAGGTATTTTAATTGCTCAATCAGGTACTCAAAGTTATTTAACTTTTCAGAATGCATTATTTCCTGAAGGTTTTGTGTTTGTTTCTTTGCCATTGTTTTATGATTTATATGTGAATGAATAATTTCTAGAAATGTAGCAGTATGTTCTAATGAAAATTCCGATTGCTGTTTTGTATACTGCTCATACGTTTCTTTAATTTTTTCAGTATTATCACTAAGCTGCGTTAATTGCTCTAATCCATCTGGGCTTTTCAGCACTTGTTGTACATTTTCACAGACTAACCTGCTTGTAGAAGGAACAGTAACATGATCGAGTAAATCTATTTCAAAATTTTTCAATTCTTTTTCAAGGAAAGTATTCAGTTTATAATCGTGACAGTTATCATATAGAATAACTGAACGTGCATTATACAAAGAAGTATTGATGACAATATCTTTTAGCAAGCTGCTATGCTCATTACTATTAAAAAAGAAATTACCCACCACTTGGTTTCTCCTGTTCAGCATCAGGTATCCGCCTTTTTCAGCTGCTCCATATTTCATAGCTGAGAGGTAAGCAGCCACATCATCTGGACCATAAATATTTTTTAAATGTGACGGAGGTAACAAAAATGCCTGCTTGGAAAAGCTTAGAATATCCGGGCGATAATTATTTAAATCTTCTCCAGACATTCTGGATGGATAAAGTGTTTCATTCTCGCTATTGAAGGAGCAGTACTTTCCAGAATTCAGGTTAATGATTATGCCAAATACTTCAATATCAAAATTAGCAAAAGCTTTTTCCAGCTTATTTATTATATGATTATCCGCCTTTGATACGGCAAGGCTTCCCGATGGATGATTATGTACGAAATAGATTTTCTCTGCATCAAACACTTTAGCACCGTACGTCATTGCATTTACTTCAACAATCGTTCCTACGGGAGATCCCATGCTCAGCCACTGAACTCGGTAATTTTTGTTTTTATCAACATAAACAGCGAAAGAATGTTCTACGGCTTCATTGGATAATTCTCGGAACAAGAAAGCTACATCCGAAGAGGAATTGATCTTATC
>JAEWWO010000323.1 GCA_023396345.1 Bacteroidota bacterium | reverse complement strand
AACAAATACATCACTTCTGAAAAATTAGATTTTTCCGCCAGTTGTTCTATTGGATAACCTCTGTAATATAATTCTCCTACATCACCATCCAAGTAGGTGATTTCACTAATGGTGGCTCCTGTGTTTTTATAACCAACATCAAGGGTTATAAGGCCGGTATCATTTCTCAGTTTAGAAATATCAATACCTCTGTCGCCCATGGTACTTTCAACAATCGGATAGGTGTAATCCTTCCCGTCATAAGTAAGTGTAACTTTATTATCTGACATAAGCTTTAATGTGTTTTCTGATTTATCTTTGCTAAAATAGGAAAATAAATTTATATTTATTATTATTTTATTAGTATTTACATGAGAATATTTTTTTTAGGATTTTGATATAAAAAACCATATATTTTATCATTGAACATAAACAAACAGTTTTTATTATGAACGGTTTACTTTTAGCAGTATCGTTATTTATTATTTCAGTTATTTCGGCACAGACAAAACCATATAAAGTTATAGCCTATTATTCTGGCGACAGTACTTCATTGCATCAATACGATTTTAGTAAAATGACGCATCTGATTTATGGCTTTGCGCATGTAAAGGACGGAAATCTGGTTATTAATCATAAAAAAGATACGGCTGTTTTACTTGCCTTTCAGAAAATAAAAAAACAATATCCGGGTCTTAAAACACTGATTGCACTTGGTGGCTGGGGTGGCTGTGAATTTTGTTCTCAAACATTTAATGATGCTGAACTGACCAGAAAATTTGCCCGCTCGTCAAAAGATTTTATAGCCAAATATAAAATGGATGGTATTGATTTAGACTGGGAATATCCAACTATTAAAGGAAATCCCGGGCATCAGTTTATTCCGGAAGACAGAGACAATTTTACACGGCTGGTGGCGGAGCTGAGAAAAACTTTAGGCCCCAATAAACTTGTAACCTTTGCTGCAGGCGGCTTTCAGGAATACCTCGATAAATCTGTTGACTGGAAAGCTATTGAAAAAAATATTGATTTTGTAAATCTGATGACCTATGATCTGGTACATGGATATTCTACACAAACAGGACATCACACACCCTTATATTCCTCAAGACCGGGAGAAGAATCCACAGATAATGCCGTTCGCTTTTTTGAAAAAATAAATTTCCCTCTTAAGAAAGTAATTGTTGGCGCGGCTTTTTATTCACGCGAATTTGCCAATGTAGAGAACATCAATAACGGACTTTATCAGCCGACTACTTTCCTTGATTTTATAGATTATAAAGTAGCCCGAAATAAACACACCAAAGAGAACGGCTATGTGTATCACTGGGATAATACTACCAAATCACCTTATTGGTACAACGCTGAGAAAAAAGTATTTGTTACCGGCGAAGACAGAAGTTCTCTGCATTTTAAATGCGACTACATTAAACGCAAAAAACTCGGGGGCATTATGTTCTGGGAATTATTTACAGACACCCCCGAAGACGGATTGTTGCGTGCGATTAATATGCAATAATATAATTTATACTGTATGCACGCGCCATGTGGCGCGTGCATACAAAAAAACCGCCTTCATTGAGGGCGGTTTTTCTTATAACAATTCTACTATCTCTTTTATTTTTTAAGCTGCGTAGTTTTTTTAGCAGCAGGTTTTTTCTTTTTGGTATCTACTTTTTCTTCGGCATCCTGTTCGGCAACTATCTGCGCATTTTTTTCTTCTTCTTTCTTTTCTTCCTCTTGTTGCTCTGCTTCGTTTACATCTTCTTCTTCAGCTACCTCAGCTTCTTTTTCAAAATCAATATCATTCTCTAAAAATATATTATACCAGCGCACCATTTTTTTCATATCGCTGCCATATACTCTGTCAAAATCCATATCAGGAAATACTTTTTCAAAATAGCTTTTTACAGCTTTTGCATCTTTGTAGTCGGGTACTTTCTCACTGCTGTTTTTCATCGCTTTAAACACTTCCACAAGATTTACATTGTCTTTTACAGTGTACACCTCAATACTTTCCAGATGTGAAAACTGATGTACACGCGAAGAAATAAACTTCGTACTCTTATCTTCCAGCGAACGTACAATTGCTCCGTCAGCCTTGCTGCCTACCAGTTCAAACAAGCCACCCATGCCTGTTACAGAAATTAATTTGTTATATTCCATATTCTAAAAATTAAGTGCGTAAAGATAGGTTAAAACAGTCAAGATATGTTTGTTTTACAAGGAAGTTTTAAAATTATTATGCCGGCAGCCGGGCTATCCGCTCTATCTTTGTTTCGCTGCGCTACACAAAGGATGCCGCTTCTATCCCTGCCGGGTGCAGTCCTCACAGTTGTATTCTGCAGTTTCCGCAGACCTATGTAGTTTGTGAGGTTAAGGCTGATGTTTTACAGTACTGTTTGCACCAGAGTAAACACACCACCCACAGCCTATATTTTTATGGCTGTGAGAGATGTGTTTTTAAATATTGATAAAAAATTTATTTAGCTACCTGTATGGTTTTCTTTTCTATGATTTTGCCATTGCTGTATAGGTTGAGGTAATAAATACCATTGGGCAGTCCACTTATATTTATCTGTGCATTTTGGGTAGCTCTTACATTTTGCCTAAGTTTTATGTTGCCTGTGATGTCTGTAATTACTACTTGGTCAAAGGTTGGAATCTGCTGCTGCGTACGAGAAACTGAAGCTGTAGCCATGCCCCTATCTGCAATTTGGCTTTCGTCAAGACTGATAGAAAGCACAGAGGATGAAGGGTTGGGAGATATGCGGTAATACCAGCCCCCGTTTCTTCTATATACTTCAAACGTACGCCACTCAGAAAATCCACATTGATTTTTGTATCTTATATTCACCACACTTGGAGGATTATAATCTAAATTATAAATAAAACCAAACCCTTTTCCGGAAGGAGTAAAAGGAGTCATACTATTAATAATACCTGAACTCGTTTGGAACTCAAAATATGTAGGAGGCGTTCCGTTTTCCAATTGCATTTCTGTAGAGTACGGAACTACACCATTATAAGCAATTTCATAAGCTTGCATTCCATAGTTTGAGGTGGATATACGGTTTATAGTTATGCCCCACGATGAGGGTTGTGTTGACGTTGAAATATATTTAGTAATGGAGAAATTACCACATGATGTGTTAATTGTAGCAACAAGATTTGCGCTGCCAGAGTTTCCGTTAGTATTAACTGTTGCATTACTACCATTACTCGTTAATGTAAAGGAGGGATTACTCAAATTCCATGAAATAGTTGCATTAGCAGACAAATTTAAGTTTAATGAATATGATGCACTCCCACAAAATGTACTTTCTCCATTAATTGTATAATAAGTACTTAACGAGCTACATGGTGAACAATTCAACGTTGTTGGAATTCCTCTCATTTTGCTCAATAACCATGAAGCATTTCTTTGTGTAAAATAAACATGACCAATATTACTTACACTCCCTTCGGTTTGTTGAGCTATATAATCGTTTGCTGATGATTTAAAATATGGATTAAAGCCACCATTATATTTTGCAGTTAAAGCTGCGGTATTAAAAGGAGATATATCTAAAGCACTTGCAGTAGGTACAAATGCAAAAATCTGTGGATTATTAACAGAATATCTAATATTTACATAACCACCAAATAATCCAGCTAATCCATAGAATGAGCCTACAAATGGGATAAATATTTTATCATTAAGATTTCCATCAACATCTTCTATAGAAGGAGGAATTCCTCCGGGTGCCCCGTCTATTGGCAACTGATATCCAGGGGCATAGGCACTATATTCATAGGATACTTTTTGTACGGTAATAAAAAAAGCCAGTTTGTTTTTCCATGTAAGATTGAAATAGGCAATTCTATTAGTGCTTCCCTGACTAGGTAATGCATTCACTTCAAATCTTGCTATTAAACGTGAGTGAAAGCCAAAAAGTATTGGAATAATAACACCAGCACTACCATTGGCCGAAATAAGACTTTTGTAAGGAGCAAATAATTGTTGTCCGCATTCCGAACCCTGACTCGTTGCAATAAATTGATATTCAGGCTGTGGCCCATAACTTTGAAAAGTTACCATAGGTTGATAAATACTATTAATAAATGTATTTTGAACGCTATTAGTTTTATCAACAGCTCGATAAATAAGCATTTGTTGCGATGCAGGTTGATCAAGAAGAGAAATTACATCATCATATTGAGCAAAAAACTTTCTTACATGTTGTCCAAAAAATACTACATCGTCAAACATTCTTAAAAAGTGTTGGATTCCCAAAGGTATATTTGCTCCTTTGTGTGGGCTGTCATGCGTAATCAATAATCTTGTATGTGTAGCTTTACCTCTTTTGGTCATATCTGCTAAAGCATATCGCGCCACTAAACCACCCATACTTATTCCCATGACTACATTTTTCTCAGAAGTTAATTTGTTTGCATTTACCCAATCTATAACTCTTTCTGCTAAATGGGCATTTCTTCTTATATCATCTAAAGAGTTGTTATAATCTACAAAAATTAAATCATAAGAATCAATATCGGTTAAATGCTCATCAAAAGTATTACCCGAAATGTCAAATTTTAATGTCTGGAGAAATGATTCGGCATTAGTTCTATCAGCTAATCCCTCTAAAGCTTCTATATCACCTGCATCCCAACCCTTAAATACAATTAGAGGTTTACGTAACTGACCACTGTTATTTTGTCCGTACCAAATATGTATTTCTGCACCGTCATCTTGTGCAGTTGGATGCATTGTAAAATTTGCTTCTCCTGATGAAGCCATTCTCATTATACTGGAAGTCTGTTCATTTATTATTATTTTAGAGTGGGAAAACCAGGTTTTAGAATCAGAATTTCTCGTAACTTTCAATGTAACGGTTTTAATACCGGGAGTTGAGTAAGAAAAAGTTATGGGGACATCTAAAGTAACAGGTACAAAACCCTGGACTGTGCCAAAATCAATACTTAAGCTAAAATTACTGATAATTTCATTTCCTAAAAATAATAAAGAGGGTACAACCAATGAGTTATTTCCTACAACACCATCCTGTTCTATAGAAGCAGCAAATAAAGTTAAGGTATTATAGGGGCTTTGTGTTCTACCGGGCACATCTAAAATTTGTCGATTTTGAATGGAGAGTAAATTGTTGACTACTGCATCAGGTTTAAAAACATTAAAAGTTGCAAGTTCTACAGGAGCAATTATTGAAGACGGAAAATTTAATTTTGACTGTTCAATTTTTTGAGCTAAATTTTCCTGAGTAGCAAATTGATTTGTACCAGTGCCTACATAAGTGGTAAATAATGTACTGTGAATGGCTTTAAACATACTGAAATCAAAAGTATCAGCTGTGGATTGTGTAGAATTATTCATTGAAATAGTATCCAATGGAACAAGAGGCATACCATAATCCATTAAGTACTGGGTAGGAATTTGTGATTTGTCCAAATTCTTATATACATATTTGTAAAGTCCTTCAATTGTTGAAGTGTCAATACCCTGTGCAATTTGCGCTTGCAAATTGATTTGGGACATAAGAAGCCCTATGAAAACAATGTAGATTTTTTTCATAATAAAAAGTTTTTTTAAAAGATAAAAAATTATAATGTCATAGTCTTAGCCGCAGAATACATAGTTATTCGTAAATCAAATCTACCTTTCTCCATTTTTATCATTTTGTTGGTTTCATTGATTTTGAATTCGGCATCGAAATTTCCGGATATAACTTTTGATATGGTATCGTACTTCGTGTATGTTATATTGTACGAGATAACATCAATTTTCTTTGAGGAGGTTAAAGTATGATTAGAAAATTCAAATCTTTTACCATTTTCAGTATACTCTCCGCTTATAAGGTTTGTATTCTCAATTTTTCCTATTCTTAAAATGTCAAAACCTTCGACAGTAGATTCTTTCATAACAACCAAAAAAAAGCTGCTATCTTTGTAGCTAACGTCGGTTAATCTATAGTTCCTAAAATACGTGCTTCCTCTCCCGTCCGGCACCCAGGGTTCACCATTAATTAAACATCCAAAAGTATTTTCACCTGTTTGAGTTGCATAAGGCAGTCCATCATTATCTAACGGTGGGATATAATTATTATCGAGTTTCTCACATTTATTTGCCATAAAAGGCATGGCCAGAATTATGAGTAAAGACGTTTTAAAAAGTTTTTTCATACGAGATATATTTTAAAATTGTGTAATAGAGAAAATTTGAAACGGAACAAACATTCAAAAAATAATAAACAATTGCTTTTTATTGTTTTAATAAAATTACAGACAATATTTTATATAATTTTAAAAGATAAATTACCAAACTGTTAATTATTTGCCAAAGTGTAAATTGTAGTTCACTAAAAAAACTATTTACCCTTAGTTCGATTAATATTTTTTAGAAAAATTTTGAATAAAAAAGGAAATAGTTGTATATTTAAGTTCTTGAATTTGAAAATTTACTCAACCATTTCTTCTGGGCAACCCTCCCAAAAAGAAACCTAAGATGAGCAACGCTGAGGTTATCACCATCATGATTCTTTTCCACCTGAGTGATTTTAGAACCTTTAAGCACTTCTATATATATTATGTGCAGAAACATATGCAGCATGAATTTCCTCAAACTGTTTCCTACAACCGCTTCACGGAACTCATGCAGTCCAACCTGATAGCACTCACGAAGTTTTCAAAAAGCTGCGCTTTCGGAGCTTGTACCGGTATTTCCTTTGTGGACAGTGTATGCTTCCCAAAAAACCGTCACTTAACCTGAGTAAAGTTAATGACGGTCAACTATTTTTAAACTTCCCTTAACCCGAACTCTGATTATTTAAAATCTAATTAACTTCGTGCGCTATCATTGTATAAAATATTATGAAGAAGGTTTCGTTCTTATCAAAGCTGGCACTTATTTTTAATGCAGTCTACATTGTAGATTTTTTACTGCGTACCAAAGCTATTGCCAACAATTCAGGTATGGAATTTGTGCCTTTGCTGGGAGGATGGTTTATTTCGCCCATATTAAATCTGAGTTTAATTTTAAGTCTTATTTTAGTAAAAAAACCGGGCGAAAAATTGCCTGTACCTAAATGGATATGGACTGTTTGCTTGTTTTTCCTTCTCTTTCAGTTCGTAGCCTTCTTGTTTTTGTAAACAAAAATAATGCTTGTATGAACGTATATTTTATTTCAGGATTGGGAGCAGATGAAACTGCCTTCGACAGAATAAAACTACCCGAAGGCTACAACGCTATACACCTGAACTGGGTAGCACCTCTTGAAAATGAAACCATGAGAGCTTATGCAGAAAGAATGAGTAAAAGAATTGATACTTCAGAAGAATTTATTCTGGTAGGCTTATCTATGGGTGGAATGGTTGCCACGGAAATGAACAAATTTATCCATCCTAAAAAAACAATATTGATTTCAAGTGCTGCTACCAGAAAAGAACTTCCCCGCTGGATAAGACTGGCAGGAGATTTAAAGATGCATAAAATGGTTCCGTTTGTTATCAACAAAGAAAAGAACTATATACTTGCCAAAATACTTGGCGCACAAAATCCCGAAGAAGTGAATAAGGTAGCCGTTATGCGTAAGAAAACGCCTAAAGAATTTAGTGTATGGGCTATAAGAGAAATCATTTCCTGGGACAATGATCTGGAGCCTGAAAACTTTGTTCATATACACGGTACGGCAGATAAGCTTCTCACCTATCACAAACACAAGAGAACAATTCCCGTAAAAAAAGGAAGTCACCTGATGGTCTTTAACCGTTCAGATGAAATCAATAAACTGCTGGCAGAGCATTTAAGTTAAGAAATAACTGTGTATCCGTTTCAGAAAAAATTACAGGTATTTTATAAGTATTTGAATAATTAATTCAATACCTTTAAGAATTAATTTTTTTCTAAAACAACACATATTCAATGCATATTACTTTTCACGGAGCAGCAAGAACAGTTACAGGCTCCAAGCACTTAATAACTCTAAAAAGCGGCTATAAAATTTTACTGGATTGCGGTTTGTTTCAAGGTATGGGAAAAGATACTTTTCCTCTGAACGAACATTTCGGTTTCGATCCGGCGCAGGTTGATGTTTTAATATTATCTCACGCACACATCGATCACTCAGGCCTTATCCCTAAATTAGTGGGCGAAGGTTTTACCGGTACAATTTACTGTACCAGTGCCACGGTTGATTTAGGCAAAATATTACTGGAAGATTCTGCCGGCATTCAGGAAAGTGATACGGCATTTATCAACAAACGCAGAGCTAAAGACGGACTGGAACCGTACGATCCCTTGTACACAACCGAAGATGCTAAGAAAGCATTTCCGCTTTTTGAAGAAAAAGCTTATAACGAATGGTTCTCTGTGAATGATGATGTAAAAGTAATGTTCACAGATGCAGGACACATCATAGGCTCAGCAAGTGTGCACTTGACTATCCAGGAAAACGGAAAAGAAGAACGCATTACTTTCAGCGGAGACATCGGCAGATATAAAGATGCCATTCTCAGGTCTCCGGAAATATTTCCTCAGGCTGATTATATCATTATGGAAAGTACTTATGGCGACAGTCGACATGAGGGCGTTTTTGACACGGCTGAAACTTTACTTCACTGGGTTAACAAAACATGTGTAGAGAAAAAAGGTAAATTGATTATTCCCGCTTTTAGTGTGGGACGTACGCAGGAATTGCTTTATTTCCTGAATCAACTGAGCATTGAAAATTTATTGCCCGATGTCCCTGTGTTTGTAGACAGTCCTTTAAGTTACGAAGCTACGCAAGTAGTGAAAGGTCATCCGGAAAACTTCAATAACCGTTTAAGAAAATTATTGCAGATAGATAATGATCCTTTCGATTTTAAAGGATTAAAATTTACTGAAAACGTAGAGGAAAGTAAAGCTTTAAATAAAGACGAAAGACCGATGATTATTATCTCTGCCAGCGGAATGGCAGATGCGGGAAGAGTGAAACATCATATTATGAACAATATTCTTTCAGATAAAAATACCATATTAATTGTTGGTTACTGCGAGCCGAATTCTTTAGGTGGCAAACTGATGAACGGCGCTAAGGAAGTACGTATTTTCAGAGAAGATTTTGAGGTAGTTGCCGAAGTGGGCATTATGCGCAGCATGAGTGCTCATGGTGATTACGACGATATGTGCCAGTACCTTGCCTGTCAGGATCCTTCTTTAGTAAAACAATTATTTCTCGTGCACGGAGAATACGATGTGCAGGAACATTTCAGAGATAAACTAATGAAAAAGGGATTCAGAGATGTGGTAATTCCTGAACAGCACGAAAGAATACATCTGAACTAAAATTTAATTTAATTTATCGGGCGATATCATTACAAACTGTGGTATCGCCACTTCAAAAGATTCAAAGGTAAACTGGTTTTCTACTTTGTATAAACCGTGCATTTTACCAATATCAGTTCTGAGGTTGCAACCGCTTACATACTGAAAACTATCGTCGGGAAGAATAACCGGCTGTTGTCCTATCACACCTTCGCCTTCTACTTTTTCTTTTGTACCATTGCTGTCGCTGATAAACCACTTACGTGAGATTAATTTGATAGGAAAACTGTTGTAGTTGGTAATGGTGATTCTGTATGCAAACATATACTCATTCAGCAGCGGATTACTGTACTCTCTCTGGTAGAAAGTTTCTACAGTTATTTGTATGCCTTTGGTAGTTAAAGTTGACATTAGAATCGATTTTTTCGGAATAAAGATAATGGTTTTGTTCAAAAAACAAAAAAAAGACTACCATTTGGCAGTCTTTTTTACCAATTTATGAATAATATTATTTTTCTAACGGTGATTTTTTACCGGCTAAAAGTTTTTCAACAGTAGCTTCCAGTCTTCTTTCACGCACATCTGCACGCTTTGCACCTGTAATCCAGGTTACATATTGTTTTTGATGACTGGGCGATAAAGAGAAGAAAAACTCCTTCGCTTTTAATTGTTTATTAAACAAGGTAGACAGTTCAACCGGTACTATTGAAAGTTTCTTTTCAAACTTATTTGTTTTAGAAGACTGATATACATTATCAGAAGATTTCTTGGCATCTTTCATTATTTCCGTAGCATCAGCGTTATTTACTCTGGTAAAGTGCATAGCCGACCAAACGGTATCCATTTCTATATCTTCAGAAATTTCAAAAGCATTATCTTTCAATATCTGCCAGGAACAATCTTTGTGTAAATCACTCGCTATCTTACTTGCAGGCTTCGGATAAGCAATCCATAATTTAGCGTTAATACTCAATGCGGGAAATACATCCTGCAAAATTCTGCACAACTGACTATTACTTAAAGCAAAGACTAAAGCAAAATCAATTTTTCTGATTTTAAGTAAAGGCGTTAAATTTTTAGAGTAGTTAATTTTAGAAAAGTGCTTTTCTACTGAAGAAGGAAGACCTTGGATTAAAATATTCTTTTCACTACCGATTTGCAATTTTTCCAACAAACTTTGTGTAGACATTCTCACTAATTAAAAGTTATCAAATCAATTTCAAAGTGCAAAGGTACGGAAAATAAATGAATTTTTCTAATAAAAACAACTCCTCATTAGTAAATTTTCACAATTTTTAAGCTGTTAATGATGAATATTCATCAGCATAGGTACGAAAATGAAATGTTCAAAGCGTTCTTCTTCCCAGGTACCGTCGTCATTTTTAGTTACACGCATCATCACCTGCCTGTCTTCTGTATCCTGCACCGGCACTACCATTTGACCGCCAACTTTTAACTGAGCCATCAGTTTTTCAGGTATAAACGGTGGTGCGGCAGTAATGATTATTTTATCGAACGGTGCTTCGTCCGCCAGACCCTGATAGCCATCTCCTAAATAATAATAAATATTTTCGTTGTTGAAGAAAGGTACTTTTTTACGCTTCTTTTCAAACTCATCATAGAGTTTTTTTTGCCGCTCAATTGTATATACTTTAGCACCCATAATCGCCAGCACCAGCGCCTGATATCCGCTGCCTGTACCCACTTCCAGAATTTTTTCTCCGGGTTTTACGTTGAGCAGTTCTGATTGATAAGCAACAGTATAAGGCTGAGAAATGGTTTGCCCCTCTCCTATCGGAAACGGACGGTTTTCATAAGCAATTTTATCAAAAGCAGGATCCAGAAAGTAATGCCGCGGAATGTTGCCAATTGCTTCCAGCACATGCATATCTTTGATACCCTGCGATTTCAGGGTTTCTACCAGTTTCTTTCTTAATCCTTTGTGCAAATAGCTGTCTTCTAACTTTCTCATGCGCCTGCAAGATAATCAATTATTTTTTCATTTTGCAGCAACTATTTCAGGAACGAAGTAAATGCAATGGATGGTGGAGACACTGTCCATTAAATCAGTTCAGGAACGCGCCACGTGGTGCGTTCCTGCAAAAAAATCTGCCACATCAAAATAATTGATGCGGCAGATATAGTTAAAACCTAAACTTTAAGAATCGCTTCATTAAATTCTTTTATAGCTTGATTTCGTTTCGTCAATTAATGTAAGTACTCTGTGACGTACATCATCTTTTAAGCCTACAATTTCTTCAGAAAAAACATTTTTTAAATCGTCCAATTCTGCTAAAGAATTATTTGTCCAACTACGAAGTTTTCTTTTTAAATCGTCCGATGTATCAGAGATTTGCTGACGGGTTTCTTCGCCTGACTGCGGAGCTAATAATACACCTGCCACAGCTCCTGCTACAATACCTGCAACTGTTCCTATCAAAATTTGTTTTGCACTCATGTTTATATAGTTTTTTAATGAATAATTTACTTTATTTTTAAATATATCAATAATGATGCTAAAAACCTATATTTCAACAACGTATAACATTTTAAAAACAATTATTTAGCAATAAATTAAATTTTAAAAAACAGTGGTAAGAGTGTACCTTCGCAACTTAATCTCTAACCGGACGACATGAGTAACAGTATATTAATTATTGATGATGAGAAGGCTATAAGAAAGACACTTGCAGAGATATTGTCTTTTGAAAAATATAAAGTACAGGAAGCTGCAGATGGTGAAGAAGGCTGGAATCTTTTTTCACAAAACACCTATTCCGCTGTTTTGTGCGATATAAAAATGCCTAAAATGGATGGCATGGAATTCCTTAAAAAAGCTACGGAATTAAATCCTGATACACCTATCATTCTTATCAGCGGGCACGGTACCATTGAAAGTGCTGTAGATGCCGTAAAAGAAGGTGCTTATGATTACATCTCTAAACCACCGGATCTCAACAGATTACTGATTACTGTTAGAAATGCCATTGACAGAAATACGCTCTCTAAAGAAACGCGTACGCTGAAAAAGAAAATCAGCAAGTCTGTAGAAATGATTGGAGA
>JAEWWO010000296.1 GCA_023396345.1 Bacteroidota bacterium | reverse complement strand
ATCCAGCGTTGTAATGTCTTCCGGCTTTTTATCTTTTCTCCATCGAAGGATACGCGGAAAACGAACAGCCACGCCGGCTTTGTGTCTTTTACTTTCGGCTATTCCTTCAAATCCGATTTCAAAAACCAGCTCAGGTTTTACTGTTCTTACAGGTCCGAATTTTTCAAGCGCATTCTTTTTTACAAATTTGTCAACTTCCGCAATTTCTTTATCGGTAAGTCCGGAATATGCTTTGGCAATAGTAACTAATTTTTCTCCGTCGCGGATGGCAAATGTATAATCGGTATAGTAATAGCTTCTTCTGCCACTTCCTTTTTGCGCATAAATCAAAACCGCATCAATAGAGTAGGGGTCGATTTTCCATTTCCACCAGTCGCCTTTTTTTCTTCCTGTATGATAGGGAGAGTGTAAGTGTTTCAGCATTACACCCTCGCTGTTTTTGCTTCTTGCCTGTTCGCGTATTTCTGTGAGATCGTCCCACGATGTAAAGTTGATAACAGGAGAAAGAAACAGCACATTATTTTCCGGTAATTCTTTTATTATTTTTTCTGTTGCTGATCTTCTTTCCGATAAAGATTGTTCGCGAATATCGTTGTAATTAAGTTCCAGTGTGTCGTAACAGAAAAATCCTACAGGCACTTCTTCCAGTAATTTTTTTGATAATGATTTTCTGTTTAATCTTTTTTGTAATTGATTAAATGATAATACCTGTGTGTTGTCAACAGCAAGGATTTCGCCATCCAGTACAATGCCGTCGGGAAGATGTGTTGCTGCCGCAATAATTTCGGGAAACTGCTGTGTTACCAGTTCTTCGCCTCTTGACCAGATAAAAATTTCACCTTCTCTTTTAATGAGTTGCCCGCGAATGCCGTCCCATTTCCACTCTGCCTGCCATTCGTTTTCATTGCCTAACTCTTCGGGTGTTTTGTCAACTGGATAAGCCAGGCAAAACGGATAGGGTTTTGAAATATCTTTTTCTGCATTTTCACCTTCAATTAATTCGTTATAGGTTGTGTTTTCGGGTGACCATTTTCCCATTATGTTGTGCATCACTTTTGAAGGACTGCCGCCGCTGTGTTTGGCAATGGCGTTTACGAGTAATTTATGAGATACGCCTACTCTGAATCCTCCGCCAACGAGTTTGTTGAATATGAATCTTTCTGTATAATCCAGACCGGACCATGCGTGCAGCACATAGGATTTTTTTTCTTCATCTGTTTTAGGATGTAATAAGATAAGTTCGTTCATCCATGTTTCCAGAGATTTATGAATTTGTATTTGAGGTTGAGGAAGTATGAGTGCAAGCGTTTCTCCTAAATCTCCCACATTGGAATAACTTTCAAGAAAAAGCCATTCAGGAATTTTTGTTATTTCCAAAGCCCAGTCACGCATCAATGCTACTTTTACCGGACGTCTGGGGCGTTTGCCTGTGAACAAGGCTATAAGCCATACTTTATCTTTATCAGGAGCAGTAGCTAGATATCTGACAAGGGCATTAACCTTTTCGTTGGTTTTATTCGTCATGTCCAGTTCCTGTATCAGTTGTGCAAACTTTTTCATGATGCTTCTGTATTTACTGTTCCTTCGTCTGTCTCCTTACCAAATTGTGTAGCCACTTCATATGCCTGTATTCCTGTTTCATTGAGGTATTTTGTAAAAATACTTTGATAACCATGAGTTACATACACGGTTTCTGCTTCTGTTGCCTTTACGGTTTGTAGCAATCCATTCCAGTCGGCATGATCACTGATAGCAAAGCCTGCATCCACTGCCTGCCATCTGCGGTTGCCGCGAATCTGCATCCATCCGGAACAGACTGCTGTTGCGCCGTTTGGTATTTTTTTTATAATGTTTGTACCCAGCAATGGAGATGTAACAATCACAATATTGTTCTGGATTTTTTCCTTCGGCGTTTGATGCAGAATGCTATACTCTGGTAATGTTATTCCTGATTGTTCAATAGCTCTGTTCATATTGGCGATTGCGCTGTGCACAATAATATCACCATAACCTTCGAGTGCTTTCATCAGTCGCTGCGCTTTGCCCAGGCTATACGCGATGAAAATACTCGTACGATTGTTCTGGCGGTTAAAGTCAATCCATTGTTTCACCCTGACATAAATATCTTTTTGCGGAAGCCAGTTGTAAACAGGCAATCCAAACGTGCTTTCCGTAACAAAACAATTACATTTTACGGCTTCAAAAGCAGTACTTATTCCATCATCTTCTGTTTTATAATCTCCTGATATTACAGCCACATATCCTTTATACTCCAGTCTTATCTGTGAAGAGCCTATTATATGACCTGCCGGATGTAAACTTAGTTTTACTCCATTAATAAATACAGTTTCTCCATAAGGCAGAGTTTCTATGCGTGTATCGGCTCCCAGTCTGTGCAACATAATATTTTTTGATAAAGTATGACAAAGATATTTTCTGCTACCGGGCCGTGCATGGTCGCTATGCGCATGTGTGATAACCGCATAATCTACAGGAAGCCAGGGGTCGATATAAAAATTTCCCTGCCTGCAAAAAATTCCTTCTTTTTTAAATTCAATAAGTTTCATACGACAAAACAATTATTCGGATTGGAATTACTCACTCATGTTATGTTCCACCCAAATCAGATTGTCCGTATTGTAACCGATGGACTTCGCTTTTTGAATGTATCTCTGTTTGATATTTTCAGGAACAGAAGTTGTTCTGCTTAATATCCATAAATATTTCAGGTTGTCTCCTGCAACGAGTGCATACTTGTAATCATCATCGATTTCAATAACATTATAGCCGGAATAAAATGGTCCGAAGAAAGAAACTTTTAATCGTGCAATGTCAGGAGATTGTACAAATTTAGCTTTACCTTTTGCTGTTTCCCATTTCTTTTTAATGGTATCGTAACCTTTGTTCATCACATTAATATCACCATTTTCTTTAAGTGAATAAGTAGCTGTAACGTTGTTCATATTTTTTTCAAACTTGAAATCAAAACGCGCAATTTCGTACCACTTGCCTAAATATTTATCACTTTCAAAAGGAGTTACTGCCTGCGCTCCCTTCGGAATAGTAACAGCGCAACCCGATAGTATAGCACTAAACAAAATTATCGCTATGACTGATTTTATATGCATCTTAAAAAATTTTTAAATTAAAAATTTGTTTAAATCAATAATAATGCCACCGGGCATAGAAAGCAAAGTATTATTGGCCTGATTTGTGTATTATTTGATTGTATTAAAACAAAACCAAAACAAATGTCTACTGAAAATTTAAATAATACAGAGGGGATAGAAAAGCTTAAAGATCTTGCAGAGAAAGCGAGGGTCTGTATGTTTTGTACAGACTTAAATCATCATCCTCTTGCTGCAAGACCGATGAGTTTGCAGGAGGTGGATAATGAAGGAAACTTGTGGTTTATCAGCAGCAAAGAAAGCAATAAGAATTTCGAGATACAGGAAGATAAAAAAGTTCAGTTGTTTTTTATGAATAACAGCAACTATGAATTTCTTTCTGTATATGGAGAAGCTTTTATTTACACAGATAAATCAACCATCGAAGAAAAATGGAGTTCGTTTGCCAATGCATGGTTTGAAGAAGGAAAGGAAGATCCGAATGTAACCATCATACGTGTGCAACCTACAGATACCTATTACTGGGATACCAAAGCAGGGAAGATGGTAAGCTTTCTGAGTTTTGCCTGGTCAGCAGTTACAGGAAATAAAACGGATAACTCGGATGGAGTAGAAGGAAAAATAAATATTTAATCATTATAAAAAAATACTATTATGCAAATATTTAACAGCAGCCTGGAAAATAATATCGGCAATACGGATAAGGCTTTACGCTCAACCGTAGCAGCAAGTATGATTACATCTGCATTTTCTGATAAAATATCTACAACAGGTAAAGTGTTGTTGTTTATCGGAGCGGGAATTTTACTGGCAACCAGTATCAGCGGTAAGTGCCCGTTGTATCAGGCAACAGGCATTGATACAAGAAATTATAACAAGTAAGTGTAAGCATTTACATTGCCCGCTAAAAAATTAAGCAGCATTTCTGATGTGGAAATGCTGCTCTTTTATTTTATAGTCCCCAGGTTCTTCCTTTCATTATAGCGGGAACGCCGTCTTTTATCCATGGTGCAGGCTCTGCATCTTTCAACAACCAGTCGAAGAATTGCTGTTGTCTTACAGAGATATCTTTTCTGTTGCGGCGCTGCATCAGATTGTGTTCATCATTATTATAATTGAGTAACCACACGGGTTTGTTTAGCCTGCGCATTGCTGTAAACATTTCAATACCCTGATACCAGGGAACTGCTCCATCATTATCGTTATGCATAATTACCAGCGGTGTATTGATTTCGGGAACATAAAACAATGGTGAATTTTCTTTGTACAATTCAGGCTTTTCCCAAATGGTAGCCCCTATACGACTTTGTGTTTTTTCGTACTGAAACTGTCTGTTCATGCCGGTTTGCCAGCGTATGCCACCGTAGGCGCTAAACATGTTTGATACCGGAGCTCCAGCCCAGGCTGCGTTGTATAAATTTGTTCTTGTTATTAAATGTGTGGTTTGATAACCTCCCCAGCTTTGACCCTGCAAGCCAAGTTTTGTACTGTCTATAAACCCTTCGTTTATTAATGCGCGTGTTCCGCTCACAATATAATCATAAGCTGATTGTCCGGGATAGCCTGTTGTGTACCAGATGTCAGGTACAAAAACCACATATCCTCTGCTTACAAAAAAACTAATATTTAACCTTGATGGTGTAGGCGCCGGTGCAATATAATCGTACAAGGTTTCATTACTTCTTTCGTAGAAGTAAACAATCATGGGATATTTTTTGTTCGCATCGAAATTTTCAGGTTTGTATACAATGCCTTCTGTAAGTTTTCCTGTATAGGCTGTCCATTTAAAAAGCTCTGCGGAGCCCCATAAATACTTACTTTGCTGTGGATTTATGGAAGAAAGTTTTATCTCTTTGTTATTTGAAAGCAAATACGCATCGGGCGATTGAGTGTAGTTCTCTTTCGTATATAAAAAAGTTCTGGCGTTTTTGGCTTTTACCAGATTTCTGTTTTGGTAATTATCAAAATCAGTCAGTGGATTTATGGTACCTTTATTGTTAAGTAAAGAAACTTCTGCGTATCTGTTTTGTTTGGTGATTTCGCTGAACTGCTGAATATACAAGGGTTTGCTAAGGTGAATATATTTTTCTTCTCTGTCAGTCTTTATATATTTTGAAGTGATTTTTTCTTTTCTGCCCGATGGAAATAGCAGCGAAGCTTTCCCTGTTTCAGGATCGAGTTTCCATATATCATAACGATCATTAATCAGCACAAAAC
>JAEWWO010000201.1 GCA_023396345.1 Bacteroidota bacterium | reverse complement strand
GGATTAGGGGGAACGGTAAGAAGCATGCATCCTTTTACTCCTTCTAATAAAGGCTATGGGTTTGTTTTCGAAGGTTACAATGCCCCATCGGGAGTCAAAGTTAGATACAAAAACAATTGTGGTTTTTCGGATTGGACAAATTTCTTTTTTAATAACTACTATTCTTATTATTCAGTTTCTCCCAATCCTTCTTCCTCTGTAATTAATATTTCTCCTGAAAACACAAACTTGAATATGCGTAGCAATACAATAAACAAGTCTGAAACAACAATTCCTGTATTTGATCAAATAACGATTTCAGATATTTCAGGAAATATTAAATTGAGACAGAATACTCGTAAAACCAATACGCTACAACTCAATGTAAGTTCACTATCTAACGGCATTTATTATCTCAATTTATATAATGGTGGTAAATTAATAGAAAAGAAAACGATTCAGATAAGTAAATAATATTTTTTAAAAGAAAAGAGGCAGACTAAATAAAATCTGCCTCTTTTTATTTTCTAACACTGGTACAAAAGAAATCACGACTGGGACATTCAATAGCCACAACAGCATTCTTCATTCTCTCTTCTCCTACTCCTGAAACCAACGCCCAGTCTGTGTTTTGGCTGATAAGGATATCTCTGTAATTATGAAAAAGCTGTTGTCGGGATTCCGGGTCAGGATATTCACGCAGTTCATCTTTCTCCCAAGGCAAATCTGTATTGGTCAATAAATAAAAATCATATTTACGTTTTACAATTTCTTCCAACACAAAATACGGACAACGATTATACGCATACTCGTACCACACTTTCATAATATACATTTCTGTATCTATAAAAAGAAAGGGCTTATTTTCAGTTAAGGATTGTTGTATATATTTATCTTCCAGCTGTAGCTGTCCTTCGGCAATAATCTGCAAAGTATCGTAAGTATATGCTTTACCATTTGTAAGTAAATATTGTCTTGCATATTCAGGACACCAATAGCTGTTGTAATGCACAGCCAATGCCGCACACAACTTACTCTTACCGGTGCTTTCAGGACCTATTACTGCAATTTTGCGCAAACTATTTTTCAAACTTAATTTTATCCAGATATCTTAATGCATAAAAAATAGTAGACAAATGCATAGACTGTACAAATCTTTTTTCGTCTACCAAATCCATGAGTTCATCAATGCTTACTTCCAGCAATTCTATCTCTTCGTTTTCGTCCAGTTCCTGCATAGCAGTTTTTTTACCTCCTGTAGCTATGAACATGTGCATGAGATTGGAATTGGTAGAAGGATTGGCTGATATTCTTCCCAGATAATGTACTGACTCGAAAGAATAACCGGTTTCTTCCAGTAGTTCTCTTCTTATTCCGTCCTCGTTGGTATTGTCCGAATCGTCAACACATCCGCCGGGCAGTTCTATACAAACTTCACCTAATGCATGACGGTATTGTTTTACCAGTATCACTTTATTATCTTCTGTCAAAGCCAGTGCTGTAGCCCATTCCGGAAACTCAAACACGTAATAAGGATCTATTACTTTCCCATCATTTCTCTGACATTTATCTTTTCTTACCGTAAACCAGTTTTCTTTAAAGATATATTCTGATGAAAGCGTTTCCCACTTCATTTTATCTTCTTCCATAAAAATTTTAATCTACTTTTCTTAAACAAATTTCTTAGCATCTTCCAAAAACTTAGCCAAACCTATATCGGTAAGCGGATGCTTTAATAAACCAAGAATAGGTTCTAAAGGAGAAGTAATAACATCTGCACCGGCTTCAGCACATTGAATAATGTGGTTGGTATTGCGGATAGATGCAGCAAGAATTTCTGTCTCAAACCCTTGCATGGCGTATATTCCAGCTATTTGCTCTATTAGTTGCATACCGTCCCAGCCGCTGTCATCTATTCTGCCTATAAACGGCGAAACATACGTGGCGCCTGCTTTTGCAGCCAGCAATGCCTGTCCGGCAGAAAAAATTAATGTGCAATTGGTACGAATATCATTATCATAAAACCATTTAATGGCTTTGATTCCGTCTTTAATCATAGGCACTTTCACCACAATATTTTCGTGTATTTCTGCAAGTTTCACACCTTCATCCACAATCCCTTTAAAATCTGTAGCGATTACTTCTGCACTGATATCTCCGTCTACGAGTTCACAAATAGTTTTGTAGTGGTTAAATATGGCATCATTACCTTGTATACCCACTTTCGCCATCAGAGAAGGATTAGTGGTAACACCATCCAGTATCCCCAAATCCTTGGCTTCTTTAATCTGGTCAAGATCTGCGGTATCAATAAAAAATTTCATAAAAGAATATTTTAGTTTTAATGTATTTAAAAATAACAGAATAAAGATACGTTTAACTAAGTAAACATTCAACAAATAAGAATAAGTAAAATTGGAGGGGAAGAAAATAAAAAAGGCAGGCTGATTACATCGCACCGCTACAACCACCTACTCTTGCTGCCTTCCGACCCTGGGAGATTCAGTAGGAGCTGGTCGTGTAAGACCTGCCAGACTGCAAAAATAATAATTTTATTTTGATTGATGAAAATAAATATGCTTTTTAACGATTACACTTTCAGGCATAACAGTACCTTAGGAATAATGTACATTTGTACATACAACACAGCTACTGATAAATGAAAATAGCATACGACGCCAAAAGGGCATTTCATAACACAAGAGGTCTGGGTACTTATAGCAGAGAAGTTATAAGGCTGATGAATGCTTATTTTCCTGAGAATGAGTATCATCTCTTTAATCCAAAGAAAAAAAACGAGCTTACAATAGAAAGTAGAGATAAAAACAGTGTTATTTACCCAAAAGGATTTATTTATAAAAAAATCCCCTCGCTGTGGCGTAGTTTCGGCATGATACGTGATTTGGAACATATTCAGCCACACATTTATCATGGCTTGAGCCAAGAGTTGCCATCAGGTATTCATCGTACAAAAATAAAAACCGTTGTTACTATGCACGATGCTATTTTTATGCGTTATCCTGAGCTTTACAGCAAATCGTACCGTAAAATTTTTATAGAAAAGAATAAATACGCCTGTAAAATTGCAGATAAAATAATAACCATCAGTCAACAAACAAAAAAAGATATTATACATTACTTTAACGCTGATGAAAATAAAATACAAGTAGTGTATCAGGGTTGTAATAATATTTTCAGAGAAGAGATTACAGAAGAACAAAAAAATTATGTAAGGACTGCATATAATCTTCCCGAAAAATATTTACTGAATGTAGGTGCCATTGAAAAAAGAAAAAACGTAGAATTAATTATCAAAGCTATACACGCCGGTGATATAGATACACCACTGGTGATTGTGGGTAAACCAACTAATTACATTAATGAGTTACGTGCATTCATTCAGGAATTTAAAATTCAGAAAAAAGTAATTTTTATCCATAACGCTGAAACCAAGGATTTACCTGCTTTATACGCCATGGCAGAAATCTTTATTTATCCATCTATTTTCGAAGGATTTGGCATACCTGTTTTGGAAGCGCTTTGTACAAAAACTCCTGTAATTGCAGCAACCGGAAGTTGTCTGGAAGAAACAGGAGGACCATCATCTCTTTATGTTCATCCTTCAGATGTAGATGCTATGTTTAGTTCTATACAAAGAATTTTGGCTAATGAAAACCTACAGTCAAAAATGAAAGAGGATGGATTAATTTTTGCAGAACAATTTTCAGATATTAATATTGCACATAACTTAATGTCGGTGTATAAAAATTTAATCAGCTAAATGAATATTGTAAGAATAAATTCAGGTTTGGGCAATCAGATGTTTCAGTATGCATTCAGTGTAGCTATGCTGCAATTTGAGCCGGATACAAAAGTTGATATATCGGAATTTAATTACCGTAAGCATCATAACGGATATGAACTTGACAGAATTTTCAACATTGACCCACAATATGCTACAATAAAAGAAACTGATCGGTTAGCGGATGTTTCAAAAAGTCTGCTTTCAGAAATAAGAAGAAAATTTTTAAAAAATAAATTAAAAACAACAGGTAGTCTTGTAATTGAGCAGGAACCTCCTGTGTACAAACCGCAACTTTTAGAGCTTAAAAATACCTATTTCATTGGCTTCTGGCAAAGTGAAAAATATTTTATTTCTATTGCAGATAAAATTTTACAGGAGTTCACTTTTAAAATTCCTTTAGATAAAACAAACGCAGAGATAGCAGAAAAAATACAAAACACCAATGCTGTTTCCATTCATTTCAGGAGAGGAGATTATTTAAAAAAAAGCAGAGCACATATTACTTCTACAGTTTGTACGGTTGATTATTATAGAAGAGCAATAACCTATATAGCAGAAAAAACAGACAATCCTTACTTCTTCATTTTCTCAGATGATATGGATTGGGTAAAAGAAAATTTTATTTTGGAAAATGCGCATTACATCAACAATAATTCGGGCAAAAACAGCTATCGCGACATGCAACTTATGAGTCTTTGCAAACACAATATCATTGCCAACAGTAGCTTTAGTTGGTGGGGTGCCTGGTTAAATAGAAGTGCTGATAAAATTGTTTGTGCTCCGGAGATTTGGTTCAGGCAGATAGACATGCCCGATATAATTTCCGAAAACTGGGTTAAAATTAAAGTTGATTAATACGGAAGCGATGAAAAAGATTTCAGCGACAATTATCACATACAACGAAGAAAAGAATATCGAAAGATGTCTCAAATCATTGCAGAATGTTGCAGATGAAATAATTATAGTTGATTCTTTTTCTATCGATAATACACTATTGATTTGCAATAAATACAACTGCAAAATTTTTAAAAATAAATTTGAAGGATATGGAAAACAAAAGCAACTTGCTACCTCATATACAACAAATGATTTAGTATTATCATTAGATGCTGATGAAGAATTGTCACCATCTCTTATTAAGTCTATATTAGAAGTAAAGAAAAATGGGAGTAGGGAATATTATTCTTTTAACCGGTTAAATTTTTATTGTAATCAACCTATTCACTTCTGCGGATGGTATCCGGACAGGCAAATCAGATTTTTTAATAAAAATTTTATAGACTGGAACACTAACATTGTGCATGAAACAATAGAGAAAAATACTAACTATAATTCAGAACATCTAAAAGGAGATCTGAATCATTACACATGTGAAACAATAGAAGAACATTATCAAAAAGAAATGAAATATGCGGCTTTAGGAGCAGAGAAGATTATTAATAAAAATAAGAGTATATCGGCTATTACACCACATATACGCGGAGGGTTTAAATTTTTCAAAACCTATATTTTAAAGCTGGGAATATTAGATGGGTACTACGGCTATACGATTAGTAAAACATTGATGAAATCTACTTTTCATAAATATTCATTGGCAAGAAAAAGGATGCGGCATAAATAATATTGCTTAGGTTAGTTTAAAATATTTGTCCAGCACCAGCAAACTGCATAAGTCTTCTTTTTCTTTATTAAAGAATTGCCGACAATGTTTATGAGCGTTATCAATAATTTGTAAACATTCTTGTGAATGAGCAATGTAATAATTCAGTTTTTCTTCCAAATCGGAGTAATCTTTATTTATTTCAATATAATGTCTTCCTCCTTCCAACGTACCTTCCATAAACCATGTTTCGTAAGTAGGTTTAGGCATTACAGCTATTGAGTTGGAAGACATTATCCATTTCAGATTTGTACCCACATCTGTACCCTCCAGACTAAGGATAAATTTATAATCTAAATGCTCTTGAATAGAAACTTTTGGTTTAAGCCATGCAGGATTCCCTTCCCGCTTGTTCACTTGTCCTAAATCACACATGGGGTGATGAAAATATTTCTCAAAAAAATCATAACGATGCGGTTGATAAACAGATGCTCTTCCAAAAAGAATATTATTCTTAGAAAGAAAATCTTTATCTCCTTCAATAAATTTAAAATGTCTTTGACGATCAAGTTTTAGCAACACACTGTTTTTATTGTTGCCGGCAATCGGCCGACTTTTTACGATACTTGGCGTTTCGGGGATTGTTTTTACATCTCCAAACAAAAAATCTAAGGATAAATTTTTATCAAAAAAAAGTGCATATTTATATGTGTCAAAATAATAAGCCTTGGGCGTTTGAGGCTTTCTTAAATCTTCAATAGTATATTTCCCTGATATTTTTTCTGGACGGGAAAGTTTATTATAATAATCAACTCTTTGTTTTATTTTCTCAAGCTCATCAGCAGAAAATTTCGATGATAGTTCTTTGATTTTTTTTTCAGCATTACCGGATGGCAAATTATATTTAAAATAAGATTCAATATAGTACAGCAGTTTATTTTTTTTATGAACTTTCATCTCTAATGTTTAATAAAAAAGGATGCAATATTAATTGCATCCTCAAATATCGTAATTCTATAGGATATTTTTTTATTTTGATTTACTAATCTCTTCTGCCCATATAAATCATAATGTAATAAAGCAATGTAGCAATAGAACTGATTGCAGCAACTACATAGGTTCTTGCAGCCCATTTCAATGCATCTTTAGCACCTTCGTGTTCCTGAGGATTAGTTGTATTGGTTCTTTCAAGCCATGCAAGAGCTCTGTTGCTTGCATCATATTCAACCGGTAAAGTAACGAGTGAAAATAAAGTACTGAATGCAAATAATACTATACCAATTAAGAATACGGTGTTACCCAAAGAAGAACCTGCCAGTAAAATTAAACCGGCAATAATAACCCACTGTGATAGTTGAGTACTAATTTGTACTACAGGAACTAATTTACTTCTTAACTGAAGCATACTATATGCGGTTGCATGTTGCACAGCATGACCTGTTTCGTGTGCTGCAACTGCCGCTGCTGCAATACTTCTTCCTGCAAAAACTTCGGGACTTAGATTAATGGTTTTGTTTGTTGGATTATAGTGGTCTGTCAAAAAACCGGGAGTTGAGATAACAGACACATCGTTGATACCGTTTTCACGCAACATTTTTTCTGCTATTTCTTTTCCGCTTAACCCTGAACCTAAAGGAACTTTACTGTATTTTTTAAATTTGCTTTGCAGTCTTCCGCTAACAATGGAACCTAAAAGCATTAACACTACAGCAATTAATATATAACCTGTCATATCTGTTTTATTTTTTGATAAATATATTTCAATTTTCTTGCCAATACGGATTTTATGATGAATAAAAATAAAAATGACAGATTCCGAACAAAGAAATCTGCCATTCTTACTTATTTACATTTAAAATGACTACATTTTTATGAATTTAGTAACCTCTGTAGCACCTCCTTTCTTTGTAATTTTCACAAAATATACGCCTGCCTGTAAGCGCGAAATATCTACTGAAGTACTTCCGGATTTTACAGAAAGCACTCTTGTTCCGGAAGCAGCAAAAATATCCACGTGCAAATCATTCAGATTTTCTTTTGCGTCAATATATAATATGTCTTTTGCAGGATTGGGGTATAATTTTACATTGATGTTTGCTGCAATGTTGATGCTTACTGTTTTATAATATTCGTAAGTACCATCTAAATCTACCATTTTTAATCTGTAAAAATTAGTCCCACCCAAAGGATTAGCATCGGTATAAGTATAATCTGTTGGTGTGCTTGTATTTCCTTTAGCTGCAATAGTTGCAATTGTTTGCCAGTTATCTTTACCATTCGCAGAACGTTCTACCACATATTCTTTAGCATTTTTCTCCTGTGCGCTTGTCCAGATAAGTTTTACACTTTTATCTTGTTTTGTAAGATCAAAGGATAGCATGTTGACAGGGGCTGTTGTTTCTCCTAAGGAATTTTGTGGAGTTGGAGGACCTGCTGTAAAATCTGCAGAATTATTATTAGTATCATCGTGGGTTGCATTTCTTGAAACCGACTGTAAATTTGTGGTTGATGGAGCAGCAGCAACTTCATAAAAAGTATTGGAAGTAGCTGTACCGCCCCAGCCCAGAAGGTCAACTGTATTTGCAGTAGTTGGAGCATTTGCATCGTTTGTTAAAACAACTCTACCTCCACTGCCCGACATTGCAGTAGCGCCAACGAGATCGGGCGTGGGTAATGCTACAGTACCTCCTGATCCTTTTGCCATCTGTATTAAAAAATATCCATTGGCAGGGATTGTTCCTGAAAGAACTGTGTAACTATTACTCGTAGAACCTGGCCATGTAGCAGTAGCCCCAACAGAAGTGTACCTCAAGATCCACCCTGTTAAATCAACAGCAACAGTTCCTTTATTATACAATTCAACGAAGTCATGTGTGTATGTAGCTCCGGTATTTCCGCCACCACCGTAAACTTCATTAATAACTACTTGCGCTTTACTTATACTAACCAATGCGAGTATAAGTATAATTGAGAAGTAAAATTTTTTCATAATTCAAGGTTTTAATATTAGAGATATTTAATATAAAGTTACGAACTAATATAAAATCTCAAAAAATATTTTTTGTGCTCATTCACCGATTATTTTCTACTGTTTACCTAATAATTCCGTCTTTCTTTACCAATTTCAATATTTTTGAGCAATAACGTACTAAGCAATGAACCTGAAATATTTTTTGACGATATTATTTTTATGTCCTGTTATTTTATTTGCACAAATTAATTCCGATGTTTCAGGTATTGTTACAGACTCTTCAGGTTCTCCATTAATCAATGCTGATGTAAGCCTTAATTCGGTGAATGATTCTTCCGTACAGAGAAAAACCGTTGCCGACACTGCCGGACATTATTTCTTTCAGCAAGTGCCAAGCGGTGATTACCGAATTTCATTCTCTTATCTTGGTCTTGTACCCACGAACAGATTGCTTACGATTACTGACAGTATAGTAAACTTTTCTATAGACACAATTAAATTATTTGCAGAATACAGCGAACTGGATGAAGTAATTGTTTACTCCACACCGCCCATCAGTATTAAGGGAGATACTACAGAATACAATATTTCGCAAATAGGAATAAAGCCTAATGCTACTGCCGAAGATGCTTTAAAAAAACTGGCAGGCGTTGAAGTAGATCAGTCAGGAGCTATTAAAGTACAGGGTGAACAAGTAAGAAGAGTATATGTTGACGGAAAACGTTTTTTTGGCGATGACCCTAAGATGGCAACTCAAAACCTCCCTGCTGATGTAATTGAAAAAGTGCAGATATTTGATGCAAGAAGTGATCAGGCAGAATTTACCGGATTTAATGATGGCAACGAAGCCAAAACCATAAACATTGTTACAAGAACAAATGCAAGAAACGGTAGCTTTGGTAAAGGAACAGCCTCTGTTGGTACAGATAAACTCTACGCTATAGGCGGCAACTACAACAGGTTTAAAGGAGATGAACAAATTTCATTATTAGGTCAATTCAACAATAACAATCAACAAATGTTTACCATGCCCCGCGAAATGGGTGGCGGAAGATTCAATGCTGGAAATAATACCGGACAAACACATACACTGGCTGCCGGGGCGAACTACAGAAATAAATTCAACAAAACCGAATTATACGGCAATTACTTTTACAGCAATACGGATTTGAATATCTTACAGGACAGATTAAGACAAAATCTCCTTAATAACGATACCACGCAGAACAATCAGTCTAACAGTCTGAACAACAGAAAAAGACAAAATCATAATTTTAATTTTAATCTTGAAACAGAATTTGACTCATTACGTTCATTAATAGTTCGACCTAATTTTTCTTATCAGTCTGCCAACAACACTTCTAATTCAAGCAGCAATATTTATAGAGTAATCAACAGCGATTCTACTGCCATAAGTAATTCCAATACCAATAACAGAAGTACAAATGATGGTATTAACGGAGGTGTAGATTTAACATACAGACAAAGATTGCGTAAACAGGGAAGAACATTTTCAGTGAATGCAAATGTGAACGCATCTGATAATAATGGTGAAGGATATAACTATAATGATGTACTTATCTTTCGCAATAATCAGCACAGAGTAACCAATCAATTTTACACATCCACATCTAACAACAAATCGCTCAATACCACATTATCTTACACAGAACCTATTGCAAAAAATCAGCAACTGGAACTTAATCTAAACTACTCTTACAACAACAGTAATTCAGACAGACTTACCTATAATTTTGACAGTACTACAATGGAGTATTCTAATCTGGATTCTGTTCTCACCAATAAATTTGAAAACACTTTTACTTCTCAAAGAGCTACACTGAGCTACAGATTGAGAACAGGAAAAATAAATTTCTCCGCAGGCACAGGCGTACAGTTTGGCAATATGGATAGTTATAACGAAACTAAGGATTTGCATATTGACAGAAATTATACAAACCTCTTCCCTACCATGTATTTTAATTACAGATTTTCCAATACAAAAAATCTGAGATTTAATTATCGCGGAAGAACGCAACAGCCCAGTATATCACAGTTACAGCCGGTTATGGACAATTCTAATCAGTTAAATATATACGATGGTAATCCTGATTTAGATCAGGCATTTAACCACAACTTCAGTTTACGTTATTCATTGTTTGACCGTGCAAAAAGTACCAATATGTTTGTAATGGCAAGCGCAGTATTTACACAAAATGCAATCGTAAACTCAATTATTAATCTTGATAATGGTGGTCAGTATACCAAACCCATAAACATGAGCGGGCCTTACAATATCAGCGGTTTTTTCAACTATGGATTCCCGATTAAAAGACCCAAATCAAATCTGAATTTAACTACAGAAATATCAAACAACCGAACGGTAAGTATGATAGACAGTCTTACGAATAATACGTACACCACAAGCATCGGGCAGAGAATAAGATGGAATACCAATTTGAAAGAAATGTTTGACATCAATTTCTCTACAAGACCTATGTTCAACTTTGCTAAATATACAGTCAATCAAAATCAGGATGGAAACTATTATTCTCAATCCATAGCTTTTGACGGCACATGGTACACTAAAAGCGGATGGATTACTGCCGTAAACTTTGATTATACTTTTTACAAAGGATTAAGCGAAGGATTTAATGTAAGTATTCCTTTGTTGAATGCGAGTGTATCGAAACAAATTTTCAAAAATAAAGCCGGAGAAATAAGACTATCCGTTTATGATTTACTGAACGAAAATAAATCTATTGTAAATGTAAGAACGGATAACTATATACAGCAAACCAGAAGTAATGTTTTGCAAAGATATTTCATGTTGTCATTTGTTTATAATCTCAAAAATTTTAGCGGCGCACAGCCTGAAGAAAGAGGAAGGCAATGGGGCGGCGAAAGAGGACCCGGAATGCGGGGCGGTGGCGGTGGTGGCGGCTTTGGAGATCGTGGCAGACCGCCAAGATTTTAATCAATAGTTTTCAGTTCTACATTTTGTAGCGAAGAAAGATAATATTCAATATCTGCAAATTTACTCTTAGGTATATCAAATTCTATAGTACAAAACAGATTCATATCCTGCATAATAATTTCTGCATCAAATTGCTTTAATCTGCGCATTACCTCATTCATTTGTGTATAGTCAAAAGTCACAGAAGCCTTTTGCATCACCGGGTTTCGCAACACAGGCGTTACCTGCAAAGCCAGAGATGCCGCGGTTTTGTACGCATTTATCAAACCGGGTACACCCAGCAATGTTCCTCCAAAATATCTGACAACAACTACCAGAATGTTTGTAAGTT
>JAEWWO010000100.1 GCA_023396345.1 Bacteroidota bacterium | reverse complement strand
TCTGCTATGGGTGTCTGCACATCGGGTATAGCATCAATAACATAATTGATAAAGAAAGAGTTGATACCCGTTTGTGCAGCTACATATAAGAACTGTGCAACAACAGCAAATATAAAGAACGGATGTTTCAGAAGGTTTTTCATTGGCGGATCTTCCTGCAACTCCGTATCACTTTTTTCTTTAATCTTCGGTAATTTGATAAAAGAAAAAATAATCAAAACTATCACAACCACAATACCTACATACATATAGTGTGTAGCTACCGAATCAAATTTAGTTTCTTCTGTAGCTTCATCTGCTCCGAATATTAATAAGCCCCCTAACAACGGACCTAATATCCAGCCCAAACCATTGAACGATTGTGAAATATTAATTCTTCTGGCTGATTGCTCCGAAGGTCCTAATACTGTGGAATAAGGATTGGCAGCTGTTTCCAGACAGGCAAGTCCGCACGCCAACACAAACAGTGCTATTAGAAAGGGAAGATAAGCCCCGAATTTTGTAGCGGGATAAAATAAAAATGCACCACAGGCAAATAAAAATAAGCCAAGCAGAATACCTTTCTGATATCCGAATTTTTTAATGAATAAGCCAGCCGGCACTGCCATTACAAAATAAGCAATGTATAAAGAAAACTGTATAAAACCTGACTCTCCTTTGGTGAGATGAAGAATTTCCTGAAAATGTTTATTCAGCACATCTAACAGTCCGTGAGCAAATCCCCACAAAAGGAATAAGCTGGTAATCATTATAAATGGGAACACATAATTGGTTCCGTCGGGCATTTTTAATAATGGAACTTTTTTTCTTGTCATTATTATTCTTGTTTATAAATAATTCCTTTTATAAATAAAGATAGTTGAGGCATTTATTGCCTCAACTGAAAATATATACTTACTTGTATAATGGTCCGTAGTTTTGACAGGCTCTGTAATCATTGCCTTCCGTATCCATACCAAAAGAATCCCATGCACTTGGTCTGAAGATTTTATCTTCATCTACATTGTGCATATTTACAGGAATACGCAACATAGAAGCTAAAGCAATAAGATCTGCTCCAATATGTCCGTAGCTAATGGCGCCATGATTCGAACCCCATTTAGCCATTACGGTGTATACATCTTTAAAAGCATCTTTCCCTGTTACTCTTGGCACAAACCATGTAGTTGGCCATATGTAATCCGTTCTTTTATCAAGTGTTTCATGTACATCTTCCGGCAGGTCTACTGTCCAGCCTTCGGCAATTTGCAATACAGGACCAACTCCTTTTACAAGATTTAATCTACACATGGTAACAGGCATTTCCCCTTTGGTTAAGAACTTGGAAGAAAATCCGCCACCCCGCATGTAGTCTCTGTTTGAAGGATGGAATGTTGTAGCATCAAGACATGCTTTTACTTCTTTTTTGCTTATCTCCCAGAAAGGTTTCATCACAGGTTTTCCTTTTTCACTTTGTTGTCCTGTGCCGTCTAATGTAGCAGAACCGGAATTGATAAGGTGTATAAATCCGTCTTTAGCACGACCATCAGGTTTCCACCCGGAGACTCTTTCAGTTGCAGCCGGACTCCAATAAGTACGCACATCTGCAAATATTTGTGCTCTGTTGGTAAGCAAATAATTAAACAACATAGATACGCCGTTTAAAGCATCATTTTCTGTTGCAACCATATAAGGTGCTCTTATTCCATTCCAGTCGAAAGAAGAATTTAACAGTGCCTCAGAAAAATCTCCGTTGGGCAGAAAATCTGTCCATTGTCTTTGTCCCTGGAAACCAGCAACCAATGCATTGTGTCCATGAGATTCTTCATAATGACCCATTTTGTGCAGCTTAGGATTACCAATCATTAAATCTCTGATGATGATTGTCATCTTCACTACAAACTCCCAGTCTTTGTTCAGTTCTTTTCTTGATTTTAATTTAGGATTAAAATCTTTTCCTTCTTTACAATTTTCTTTCACCCATTTCAATGCTTTTTGATATTCCTCTTTATCATAAATTTCCAGTTCAATTCTTCTGAGTACTTCTGTAGAATCTACATATTCATTTCTCATGCCCAGATATTCCTGGAAGAAATCCGGATTGATAGTTGACCCTACAATGCCCATAGACACAGAGCCTATAGCCAGATAAGACTGACCTTTCATGATGGCTACTGCCAATCCAGCTTTTGCAAAAGTCAGAAGTCTTTCTCTTACATCACCCGGAATATTTGTATCGCCCATATCCTGCACATCTCTGCCATATATACCAAAGGAAGGTATCCCTTTTTGATTATGTCCCGCAAGCGTAGCTGCAAGATAAACAGCACCCGGACGCTCTGTTCCGTTAAAACCCCAGATAGCTTTAGGTCTGGAAGCTTCCATATCCATTGTTTCAGATCCGTAACACCAGCAAGGAGTTACAGACAATGTAACGCCAACATTATTGTCAGCAAACTTTGTAGCACAGGCTGCAGCTTCTTTTACACCGCCGATACAACTATCAGCAATAATACATTCTACAGCAGAACCATCAGGATATTTTAATTCACTGGAATAAAGTTCGGCAACAGTTTTTGCCATAGTCATTGTAGTTTCTTCCAATGACTCTCTTACGCCGCCATAACGACCGTCAATAATAGGTCTTATGCCGATTTTAGGATAATTAGTTTTTGTAGGCATATTTATTTATTTAAAAGTATTTTTAATTTGTCCCAATGAAACACCAAGAACTTTTGTAGCAATTTCATTTAAGCCTGCATCATCTCCGGTGAAATGAAATACAGTATGATTATGCGTAATATTTTCTCCAGACTTCAAGAACGCCGGAGGTGACACACTTTCTATTTCATAGAAAGGTCCCATTTGTGTTCCGTCTTCCAAAGGCCCGTCGTTGTAGGCATTCATGGCATCCCCACTGTATGGATCGCGGTCAGTACGCCATTCCTGATTAAGATATTTTCTATCGTTATACACATCAAATAAAGTTATTGTCAAAACATTATTTGTTACGTCGTAACTTCCCGCAACATTTTTAGCGCGATTAGGCGGAATACCTAATTTACCTCTGGATTTACCATCAGCTCTAAAAAATAAAACGCCATTGTTATAAGTAATTCTGTCTTTATCAATCTCTCCGAAATAATCAGTTGTAGCTACTTTTCCGGAAGCTTGCTCGAGATAAGGAATTACGATTACACAGGTTTCGGACGGCATAAACATATCCAGACTCCAAATGCAGGGTGCGCCTGTTTGTTCGGTCCATTCATTATCGCCTGCATTGTATAATTTATTTACAGTTTTAAAACCCACTGCATTTACATTCTCTGCAATATTGATATTCAACACCTGCTGAATACTTGCATTTTCCAGAATTTCAACATCTCTTTCCAGTTTCATTTTCAGTGGTGTTCCGGCATAATTAATAATTTCAGTTTCTTTATTCATTGATACCTTTTTCGCATCTGCTGCCGTCATATTCCATGCTTCCGTATCAATAGCCGGAGGCGTATGCCAGTTATCATATTTTTGTTCCGTACCTGATTTAAAATAGATAGAATATTTTCCTCCTTCAGGTCCAAGCCACATGCGATCTTCACCACCATAGGCATTCATATGATTGTTTACAGGTTCATCAAATGCTTTGTAATTAACCCATCCAAAGCTTTTACCTTCAAGACCTTCTGCTGTACTGGTAAATACTTTACCCTGATACTTCGGGGAGACAATTACCATACCTGATGAATCACTGTTATACAACACAA
>JAEWWO010000344.1 GCA_023396345.1 Bacteroidota bacterium | reverse complement strand
AAATTCCATCAGTTCTGTACCCGTAGAATACATCTACAGGCTCACCTATTCTTCTGATGTAATATCCGTTTAGTATTTCATTCTGACCAGCCAGTTCTAATAATTTATTTTTATTGTAAGCGAAGTTTAATCCAAAGTTAAAGTCAACTTCACCGAACCTGTCGTTATACTGAGCACTTACTTCTATACCTTTGTTTTCCATTCTTCCCACATTATCTACGAAATTAGACAGGGCGAATGTTTCAGGAGAAGGAACAGGCATAATGATTCCTGAAGTAATTCTTTTATACCAGTCAATATTTACATCAATTCTGTTTATCAATCTTAAATCAATACCGACACCGGTAGATGTAGCTTCTTCCCACGTAATAGCTGTATTTCTGGCATTTACAATTGCTGCGCCCGAATTAATCTGACTGTTAAAGGGATAATCATATCCTAATGAAAGTGTAGGTATTGCAGGATAATAATCTGTTAATGCATCCTGATTACCCAGTTTACCCCAGGAAGCTCTGATTTTCATGTCATTGACAACATCTTTTAAAGGAGCAAAGAATGACTCCTGACTAATACGCCATCCTGCGGATACTGAAGGGAACGTACCCCATCTTCTGTCCGGAGCAAATCTTGAAGAGCCATCACGTCTAACGTTGAATTCCAATAAGTATTTACCCTGATATGCATAATTTAATCTTCCAAAATAAGAAAGCATTGCCAGCTCTCTTGTATAGCCGCTGTTTTGCATTCCGTCTGTTGCGCCACCATTTAAATCAGTAAGCTCAGTGCTTGGAAAATTTTGTCTGAAAGCTGTAGTTGTTTTGAATTTATACAACTCAGTATGATAACCCGCCATCACTCCAATGTTATGGTCATTGTTCAAGATGGTGTTATAGTTTGCAATAATCTCTCCCACTCTTCTTTCGTCCGCTGTATGATTTTGATTCATTCTTGTAGGACCGTGATATTTAGATGGATTATACTGAATTTCTTTTCTTAATTCATTATAATCTTCTTTATAGGTTTTAATAGATGCAACCCCTTTGATAGAGAAGCCTTTAAATGGTTTTACAGTAACAGATCCTATACCCAAAAAGAAATCTCTTAAACGATTTATCTGCGGACCCTGATCTATCCATGCTATTGGGTTTCCATCAGAAATAGTAGCATATGTACCATCTTCATTTTTATAAGGTATCCAGGGTGCAATACGGTTTACCTGACGAATAATCTGATCTAATCCACCTCCAACATAAGCATTGTTTGGTTGATGTTGCGCTTCTCTGGTAAACGACAAATTAAAACCTGTTTCTAACCACTCGTTGGGTTTTATTGTGAGGTTAGTTCTTCCACCGTATTGATCTTTTCCTGTGTGTTTAATAATACCCTGCTGATTCTGATAGTTCACGGATGCCATATAATTTACATTTTCTGTAGCTCCGGAAACGGAAAATGTATTAATAGACTGTGTGCCTTTTCCTGAATACAAAAGGCCTAACCAATCAGTGTTGGGATGTGTATAGGGGTTAGAACCATCTCTGAATAACCTGATGTCCTCATCTGTAAAAATTAATGATTGTCCCGCAAAAGCTAAAGCTTCGTTATACAAAGTTGCGTAATCTGCCGAGCCAAGGTATTCCGGTAAACGCGTAGGAGTTTGCTTACCCAAATTAGAAGAAATAGTTACTACGGGTTTTCCCATTCTACCAGTTTTTGTAGTAATTAAGATAACACCATTAGCTGCCTTAGAACCATAGATAGCAGCACTTGCAGCATCTTTCAAAACTGAGATAGAAGCTATATCTTCCGGATTAATATCGTTCATTGTTGATTCAATTCCATCAACAATTACCATTGGTGAAGCATTGTTAAGAGTACCCACACCGCGCACTCTTATAGACGCAGCATCTCCACCGGGCAAACCTGTACTCTGACGTGCATACACACCCGGAAGCAAACCTGCCAAGCCTGCAGAGATATTCGTCAACGGACGATTCTCTAACATGTCGCTGTTGATGGTTGCGACAGATCCGGTAAGATTTACTTTTCGTTGTGTTCCAAAACCTACTACTACTATTTCATCGCCGGCTTCATCAATTACAGAATTCAGCACAACGTTTAAAGTAGGTCCTGTTACCACAGCCTCTTTAACTTCGTAATTCACAGAAGAGAATACAATCACATTCCCTTCATTGGCTGCAATGGAATAGCTACCGTCTTCAGCAGATATTACACCAGTGGTTCTTCCCTGCAATGTAACAGACACAAGCGGTATACCAACCCCGGTTGAGTCTGTTATAGTACCGGATACCCTGGTAACGGTTTGCGAAAAAGAAGGTACACAAATCTGTATCAATAAAAAAATTGTACAGATTAACCTTCCGATCTTACAAAGATTTACTACCCAAAGTCTTTGTTTGTTCATAATGTTAAAAAATTTGAAGTGAAAAAATTAATAAAAAATTAAAGCATAAAAGTAGGACAACAACTATAAACATGTCTTTTTTTTGTACAAAAACTAATCAATCGTTTGCGTGTATTTGATTAATTCTTTATGTATATGATTCAAATCTTCTAAAGTATATTTTCCGTTCCTCACTGTATTTTTTTACCTTTGCGCTTTACTTACACTTCTTATTTATTTTTCATGAGATACACATTCCCTGTTCTATTTTCATTTTTACTTTTTTCATTGTCTGCTTTTGCTCAGGAAGATACTACAGTCACACCTAAACGAACTCCTCTCATCAATATATTATCTACAGAAAATCCTATTGATGTGCAAACTTTGCCTTATTACAATTTTGGTAAAGGAGTGGGTATTACTTCACCTGATAGTTTATTTCAGTTGAATATTCGTTTCAGAATGCAAAACAGACTGGAACTACTGCACAATGAAACTGATGAAAATCTTATCAATGCAGCAATAAGAAGACTTAGATTAAGATTTGACGGATATGTGGGAAGTCCTAAATTTTTGTACGTAATACAACTATCATTTTCGCCTGAAGATGTAGGGGAAATTGAAGAAGGAAGAAACCTGAATGTTATAAGAGATGCGATTGTATATTATCAACCGAATGATAAATGGGGTATTGGCTTCGGGCAAACTAAATTGCCGGGCAACAGACAACGCGTAAATTCTTCGGGAGCTTTGCAGCTTACCGACCGCTCTATTAACAATGCGGCTTTTAATATTGACAGAGACTTTGGTTTTCACGGACATTACTTAAGCAAACTTGCCGGCGATTTTCAATATAACTTACGCGGAGCCGTTTCTACCGGAGAAGGAAGAAACTGGACCAAAAGCAAAAATGGCGACCTGGCCTATACCGGACGCACAGAATTGTTTCCTTTGGGAAGATTTAAAAACGGACGTGAATTTTTTGAAGGGGATATTGCGAGAGAGAGTTCTCCAAAATTAATGCTTGGCGCTACTTATCATTATAATGATGATGCTACACGCACACAAGGACAAAGAGGAGGAGAGCTGTATGAAACAAGAAATTTAGAATCTTTTTTCTTTGATGCTATTGGTAAATACAACGGCTGGGCATTTATGTACGCTTTTATGAACCGGCAAACCGATGACCCTGTTACCTACAATCCTTCTGACCCAACGCAGTATAAATTTGTACGTGTTGGAAACGGTCAGGATTTTCAGGGAAGTTATATTCTAAAAAACCACTGGGAATTCATCGGCAGATTTTCTACTCAAACTCCTGATAAAAAAATATTTGAATTGCAACCTAAACAAAAACAATATACTTTGGGTATCTCTAAATACATTTGGGAGCATGCCTTTAAAGTACAGACTGAATTCAGCTATAATCAATTCAAATATTTCAACAATACCAACACAAACAGTTGGTACTGGCGCTTTCAGGTAGAGATGGGGATATAGTAGAATTGATAAAGCTTAAAAAAAACCTATAAGTATTAGATTTCTCATAGGTTTTTTTTATTGAATATCCTTAACTTATAATTAATTTGTCGGATTTTGAGTCAGTGTACCGGGATAAGAATTAATAGCATCCTGAGGTATATAATATACTACCCTGTAATCTGTCGGTTTAATTTCTTCCATTGCATTATGCGGACCAGGATAATGTCTGGTCAATGTACCGCCATTTCTAAATACATCGTAGCTTCTTTCTGCCTGATATGCCAGTTCTAATTGTCTTTCCTTATCAATTAACTCGCCGGCATTGGCAGCAGTAAGAGAGTTATATCCTTTACCGGGTAAAGATCTTTCTCTAACAATATTAAGAGCCGAGACTGCTGTAGCATAGTTGCCGAGCTTTGCAGCAGCCTCTGCTTTATTCAAATACATTTCTGCCAAACGCGTGATTAAAGGAGAATGTAGATGAGAATCTTCTCCCTCTCTCGATGTTTTAACTATATAGAACATAGGATACACGCGGTTTAACCTCATTAACTGGTCAATTACACCGGTGTATGTATTACCATCAGCATATTGAATAGAATAAATACCTTCTGATGCATTTACAGGAGACAATGTGTACGTTTTATTTTCATCCACACACGTTACTGTACCTCCGTTGATTGTTACCGGAGCCTGCACATAATTATAATTTGTCTGTTGCCCTGATGCGTTATACACATTTTTTATAAAACGGAATACTTGTTTTTGATCGGGAGAATATTGTGGTTCTATGAAAGCTGCTCTTGCATCTACTATTTTGTTGTTATGCCAGTCATTTCTGCCTGTTTCATTTAAAAGATCAATATATTTTGCACTTGCGTACATCTCGCCCCATCCCATTCCGCCTATATTAGCATACATACCTCCTATTCCATAATAGTGGTCGTAACCGGAAAATTCAGAAGCAACTCTTTTTATTGCAAAAATAGTTTCATTATTATTTTCAGGAACAATAGTATTGTACTTCATAAAATCTTCTCTTGACAACAGATTGTATTTTCCTGAATTAATTACATCATCTGCATATTTCAAAGCTAATTCTGCATACTGTGTATTTGGAGACTGATATGTAC
>JAEWWO010000342.1 GCA_023396345.1 Bacteroidota bacterium | reverse complement strand
CAGGCTTTTTGCATAGCCATAGCACGAATACTTACAAGTTTTAATGCATCTTCAAAAGTTAAAACACCATTGGCAGCCAATGCAGAAAACTCACCCAAAGAATGGCCTGCAACCATGTCGGGCTGCGGATTTTGCAAAGTTTTGTAAGCCACAATAGAATGAATAAAAATAGCAGGTTGTGTAACTTTGGTTTCTTTCAGTTCTTCTGCTGTACCCGCAAACATGATATCGCTGATGCGAAATCCTAATATATCATTTGCCTTTTCAAATAATTCTTTTGCTTCAGCATTATTATCATAAAGTTCTTTTCCCATCCCTGAAAACTGGGAACCCTGACCAGGAAATATATATGCGTGTTTCATTTTATCAATACAATTTTAAACTATTAAAAATAGAAGTTTGGAAATTGATTAACTCAAATCTCCTTTTATCAATCTTAGAAATTCGCTTCTGGTGCGGTCTTTATGAAACTCCCCAAAAAAATGAGAGGTAGTAGTAATAGAATTCTGTTTACTTACACCACGCATCATCATACACATATGACTGGCTTCAATAACTACACCTACGCCAATAGGATTTAATGCTTCACGGATGGCATCGGCTATTTGCACCGTCAGTCTTTCCTGTACCTGTAAACGTCTTGCATACACATCTACAACACGTGCAATTTTGCTCAAACCTGTTATCCATCCGTTGGGAATATAAGCCACATGCGCTTTTCCGATAAACGGAAGCATATGATGTTCGCACAGGCTGTACAATTCTATATCTTTTACAATCACCATTTCGCTGATGTCTTCATTGAACTTGGCAGAGTTAAGTATATCCACAGCGTTAAGCGAGTAACCCTGCGTAAGATACTGCATGGCTTTTGCTACTCTTTCGGGCGTTTTCAGCAGACCTTCTCTTTCTGTATCTTCTCCCAGATTTGCCAAAACAGACTTATAGGCTCCTGATAAAGATTCTGTTATTTCTTCGTCGTAGTATTCTGTTTTTTTATATGCCACTTTTGTAATTAATAATGAATAATGAATAATGAAATTTATAAAGGGATAGCTAAGCAGGATACTCTACAAAGTTGTTATCCGTTTCATACAATCTTAAATGCAGATCAAGATTGCTATCAATTTTTTCCCGAAGCTTATCATATAAAACAATGATGATGTTTTCTGCTGTAGGATTGAGTTGTGCAAACTCCGGCACGTCAAGATTCAGGTTTTTATGATCCAGCTTTTTTATAACCTCACGTGTAATATCACCCAGTATTTTCATATCCATCACATATCCTGTAACTGCATCAACTTCACCTGTTACTCTTACATGAATTTCGTAATTATGTCCATGATAATGGGGATTATTACACTTCCCGAAAATTTCTTTATTCTTCTCTTCGGACCACTCTTTAACATGCAACTGATGCGCCGCATTAAAATGTTCTATTCTGTATACCGATACTCTTTTGCTCATTGTTATTGATTTCTATCCAAAATATTCTACATAAATTTTAGGCGTTTCGTGCAGTCTTACACAATGCATCTGCACACCTTCGGGCAAATGCTTCACCATTTCGTTCCATATGCCCAATGCAATATTTTCTACGCTGCACAGTTTATCTTTCAGAAAATCTACTTCAAGATTTAAGTTTTTATGATCCAGTTTTTCTATGATAAATTCATTGATAATTTTTCCTAAATCTTTGGCATTCATTACAAACCCTGTGTCAGGATTTACTTCGCCTTTAATGGTGATGAATAAATCAAAATTATGTCCATGCCAGTTTTCATTGGCACAAACACCAAATACTTCCACATTTTGCTCTCTGCTCCACTTGGGATTATACAACTTATGTGCTGAATTAAACTGTTCTTTTCTCGTTAGATAAAACATATTGTCTTTAAAAAATTTCTGCAAAGGTAAAAAAAAGTTTGAAGCCTTTGATATTACCCAAGTTTTATAACAAATAATGAATATATTTGAGTTCTATGCATATTATTATCACTTCGGCTACGGCAATGGAAACTGCGGTATTAAAAGAAACTATCAGCAGTGATATTGCAGAAAGGCATCGTATAGAGTATCACGTATCGGGCGTGGGCGTTCTTTGCAGTACCTATTCTCTTACTCATTTATTGATGAATAATAAACCGGACCTCATTATTCAAATCGGTATTGCCGGAACATATAACGGTACGGAGCAAACAGGAAAAGTAATGTGTATGCAAAGTGATTGTATGGGAAATACAGGAGTATTTGAGAATAATGAATGGAAAGATATTTTCGACAATGGTTTTGCAGACTCTTTTGCCCCTCCTTTTTCTGATAAAAAACTTATTAATCCCTGGCTGAAAAAATTTCCTGTTACGGTTCCGCAGGTAAATGGAATAACGGTAGATGAAATTACAACAGATACGCACAGAATACCTATTCTGAAAAATAAATATCAGGCAGATACCGAATCAATGGAAGGCGCACCATTTCACTTTGTATGCCTTATGCAGCACATTCCTTTTCTGCAAATAAGAGGAATTTCCAATGAGGTGGGTGTGCGTGATAAAAGTCTCTGGAAAATCAAACCTGCGCTCTCCAATGCAGCCGAAGAAATTATTCGTCTATTAAAAATAATATAGTTTTTTTTACTATTTTCACAGAATGAAATTGAGGCTCATTGCAGCCTTGATAAACTAATTAAATACTTAAATTTTTTTATTAATGAAATATACGATTGGATTTAGTCCCTGCCCTAATGACACCTTTATTTTTGACGCATTGGTAAACGGTAAAATTGAGACAAACGGCATTGAGTTTGAGCCGGTATTAGAAGATGTTGAAACCCTTAACAAATGGGCATTTGAGGGCAAACTGGATTTCTCTAAGATAAGCTACGGTGCTTTACCCAAAGCGCTTAAAAATTATATCGTACTGGCAAGTGGCGGTGCTTTAGGCAATGGCGTAGGACCGCTTCTTGTAGCAAAGGAGCCTATTGACATCGATGATATAAAAGATTATACAATAGCAATTCCGGGAGAAAATACTACGGCAAACCTTCTTTTTTCCAAAGCTTTTCCTGAAGCTAAAAACAAAGTGTATATGGTTTTTGATGAAATTGAAAATTTTGTTTTGCAAGGCAAAGGTATTGGTGTTATTATTCATGAAAGCAGATTTACCTATCAGGAAAAAGGATTGCACAGACTTATTGACCTTGGCGATTATTGGGAAGTGCAAACACATCAGCCTATACCTTTAGGCGGCATTGTAGCCAGAAGAGATTTACCTATAAAAACAGTAAAAAAAGTGGACAGCCTTATCTGCTCAAGCCTGGAACATGCGTATGTAAATGACAGAGAAAATCTTTCACAATATGTAAAATCGCACGCACAGGAATTGAGTGAAGAGGTAATGAAACAGCACATTCAGTTTTATGTAAATTCATTTTCTTTCAAAAATGGCAAAACTGGCCGTGATGCTGTAAGAAGCTTGTTGGAAGTCTACAAACAAGATCATCCGGAGTTTGACATCGCAAGAGATCAGATTTTTGCCAAAGATTTTTATTTAAAAGCATAAGCAACTATGCTCATAAAAGAAGTAATTGATTTTTTAGAAAGCTATGCCCCTCCTCATTATCAGGAAGGTTATGA
>JAEWWO010000288.1 GCA_023396345.1 Bacteroidota bacterium | reverse complement strand
GTTTTAGAGATTCTGAATCAGCATTGTTTGAGCATATTAAAAATATTACCGTTGTTTTTTATAACATCTAATTTATCTAAATACTCTTCTGATAAATATCTGGGAGTAATAGGCGCTTCTGTTAATATTTTACGATGAATTAATTCCTGTACTACCGGTAAATATTCTACTTTAATTTTACCTATGAGTAAGGGTTTCAAATCTTTGCCTTCTTTTATATATTCTACTAGATCAAGCAGACCTTTCAGATAAACTGCATCTTTGGTAAGTCCGCCGCCACGATAAACGCGCATGGTTATATTAAAGGCAGCTTTTTTTGTCAAAAGATATTTTGATGTTAAAAGGTGATATGTTTCTGTAAATGATTTTCCGTTTGTCATTTCATACACGGCAACTACTCGTGCTGCCAAGGTGCGCACGCGGCTAACCGTAAGCCCTCCGCAAAGATATTCTGCCAGTACGGCAAGACCTTCCTGTAATTCTTCATAGCCGGGTACTCCTAAAGAAAAAAGCTCCAGCGGCTGCGCCTTTCCATTGTAATAAGTAACTACGTGCGTGCCTATTTCGTGTTGAATTAAAGGAATGGCTCGTTGTCTGGAAACCTCAAAATTTGAATTGATATTAAGAACTCCTTTCGATACTAAAATCCCTTCAATATCATCTGCAATTCTTATTTTAGTAGAAACACTTTCATCCTGCGAATGCAACCACTCTAATTCCTGACGTGCCAATTCAGCAAATTCGTTGACCGACATTTTCGATTGAGTTTTATCAGCCGGACGGTTTTCTACAACAAGTAAAATTGTTTTAGCGATGTTTAGTAAATCTTCATCAACCGGACCAAAAACCTGTAGACTGCTCAGTAAAAAATCACGTCGTTCTCTTTCCTGCAGCATGTTCAGCATTCTGTCAATTTCTTTTCTCTTATCTCTGAATAAAAAAGCAATTGTAGGGTCGTTAATATCTTCTATAGGAAGGTTATATAATTTACGTTTTATAAGCTCGGGGTCAACAGGCATAGGTCTGTAATGAAACTTAGGATCTGTTTGAAAACCCGATTTATTAAAGTTATTCCAGGCTTCTTCTACATTGATGGGTGTAATCAGTAACAGGAAATCAAAAAGTTTATTATAGGCAGCCATTTTCTTATCTATCTCTCTGGCGAGATCGTTGATTTTAGTAGTTCCCAACATTTGAAAATTACCTGCATGATAAGAAGTCTGCATTCTTATAAATTCAAAAAAACCTTTTCTTAAAGCCGTGCTGTATTGACCAAGAATTTCTGTAAGATACAAAGGATAAGGATTTCCCGTAGTTTTATTTATATAAAACGGAGCTATTTCTAATCCCAGATAAACAATGCTGTGCTTCTCCGGATTAATTTCTGAAAATAAAGCAGCGCGATTGGGTATACGCATCTCCTGCTCTGTCCTTTTTATTAAAGTATTTTTCTCCCAGCCGGAAAGGTGTATTTTATTTAGTTCTGCTTCTATTTCTCTTGCAACGGATATCGCACCTTTTTGACTGACATGAATTGTAAAAGGATTTTTGACGGACTCCTCCTGACTAATCCAAAGTTCTATAACAAGAAATCCGTTAAAGACATCTGACAAAAAATGTGATATGTGCTCAACGAGTTGCGGCAACATTTCATTACATTGTCCATTAGATATTATGTATGCAGACTCTGTTTTGGCAAGCTTAGCTGTAAACAATTCTTTTTCTTCTTCAACAGAACGATAAATAATAAGGAAGGGAACCGGTCGGTCCATTTTAAAAATACTTTTATCAGGCAGTGTCATGTAAATGGCTTCAGATTTCTGAAGCTTGTCTTTAATCCTGTTCCAGTATTTTTTTATATCGTTTGTAGCAACATCCATTCTTTTATTTGTAATGATTGGTTTCTTTTTGTAAATACTCTAAAGAAACTGAAAGAAAATTTTTTATCTCTGAAACATGCGAAATATCTGCTATACCTGTCCACTCATCCATAAAAGTTTTTTTAAATTCTATAGAAAGTACACCACATTTGTCATTGTATTTTTTTATAACCTGTTGTGCAAAACCTCCGCCTTTAAAAATTATATTTTCACGTATATCCTGTTTCTTGCCTTTTATTTCATAATCTTTTATAAATGAATTGTAAGCAGTAAATAACTTTTTCCAGGTATCATGATTATAAAAAGTTCCAAGATTGATATCAGGGTGCGTTTCCTGAGAGGCTGAATCCACGGGGCTTTCACGTCTGTGATTATAAGTATGAATATCCAGAATAAAAGCAAAGCCGTGCTTACGGATAGTATCATCAATCAATTGATAAATATTCCTGTAAAAATTATCGTAATCATTATGAAGTGCGCTGATATATTCTTCCGGCAAATTGTTCCAGACATGTAAACCCCATGCAACTTCCGGTTGCAGATAAACAGCTTTTTCTTTATGTCGGTTCAAATCAGTCTGAAATCTTGAAGGATAAACTCTAACCTTTGTAACCGGTAAATGCTCCGCCATATGCCAAGTGTAGGGATCTTCTTCCCTTGCACGTTCGTGTTCACTTAATAAAAGAAAAGGTTTTAATTCCTCGCTGATATAATGCCCATCGTGCAGTACTACAGCAATAAATGGAGTAGAAAGATTTTCAATTTTATAGAGGTTTTTATCCATAGATTTGTAAAATACAAAAACTAAGCCACACGCTCTTATAGCTTAAGGATTTTAGAATCTATTTTATTTCTCTCTTTACTCTTTCTGTAATGGATTTTATAAATGATGATTTAGCATCAGTATATGCTTCTCTGTTGTATTGATATTTTTTGGCTAACTCTATTTTTAAATTTTCATATTTCTTTCGCAACATCGTTATTTTGTCTAAGATAATCGCGAAAGTAAATTCTGTTCCACTACGAATGATTTTTATCTCCCATGTGCACATGAAAAACATTTTCGCTGAAACCGTTGATAGTATAGCCTTTCACGAAATGCATATAAGGTACAGCATCATCCGTTAACCAGATGAAGTGATAATCTGCTGCATTCATTTTTTGAATAACAATTTCTTTCAGCTCATTGTTCAATGGCGGAATCTCTACTAATATATCAATAATGGGTTTGGCTGAAAGCCCTTCTACGGCTGTGCTTCCGAAGTGTTCTATTCTCAGAACAATATCTTTGCCCAGAATATTTAAAATTGATAAATTTTCTTTTTCATACAGCTGTTTCCATAGCGGATTGTAAGGAACAACTTCAATCGGAAATAATTTTCCTAATTCTTCTACTGATAACTTTCCTATTTTATCGGAATCTTTTATCATAATGAAAGGTTATTGAGAAACAGTCGCTCCACGCTCAATATGACAAAAAATATTTTCAATTTTCCACTTTTAATTTTCAACTATCAACTCTCCTCTACAATCCATTTTGAGATATTTCGCTCTGCGCTCAATATGACAAAAAATCATTTTCAATTTTCCACTTTTAATTTTCAACTATCAACTCTCCTCTATCCTCTATCACCTAAAAGGTCTATTGTCCTTTAATCATAGTCAGCAACATTTTAAAGCGTTCTGTTGCATGTAAGCCGTGCTGTACAGTAGCAGGCAATATTATAGACTCCCCTTCTTTTAAAATAAATTTTTCTTCCCCAATTAAAATTTCCGCTTCTCCTTCTAAAATTTCTACCACAGCATCATAAGGCGATGTATGTGGTGTTAATCCTTCTTCTTTATCAAAAGAAAAAAGTGTAATATTTCCGGCTTCGTTTTTTAATACCTGTTTGCTTACAACTCCACCATCGGAATAGTCTATTAACTCTTTAAAATTAAGCAGAATGCCTTTTTCAAACGTTCTTGCCATAATAGTATAAATTAAGATGATTTAGGTTTTTGATCTCTGTTACCGTTATTGTTTCCTGATTTATTTCTGTTATTATTATTACGGTTTCCGCCCTGATTGTTTTTATTTCTGTTATTGCCGCCGTTGTTGCCGTTTCTGTTTTGAGCAGTAGCCTGCGCAGGTTTGTTATTGCTATTTTTATTATTCTGATTACCGGCATCGGCTCTTTTTTCATTTTGGCCGGAGTTCTTTTTGCCTTTATGTTTTTTGCCGGATTTTCTTCCACCGGATTTCTCCAGAGACTTCAGACTTATCTGCCCAACCACATCTACAAATGAAGGTTCAATTTCCGTAACACGGCTTACCAGCTCAATAGGTTGCAGACTTTCAGGTTTTTCACCTTTTTTATTCATCTGTTGAATTTCCTTCACTCTGTCAATAGTTAACGGATATTGTTTATTGCTGTCAGGTAATGTATACCACATCAAATCTTTAAAGATATCTTTTTTTACCAGCAAGGCTCTTCCGCGCTGTACTTCCAGACTATCTGCATTTGGAGGGAAATGTTGCAAAGCATCCAGATAGGTGTCCAGTTCATAATTCAGACAACATTTCAGTCTGCCGCATTGCCCGCTTAATTTTGTCTGATTGATACTCAAATTCTGATATCGGGCAGCAGTTGTATTTACACTTTTAAAATCTGTAAGCCAGGTACTGCAACAAAGTTCTCTGCCGCAACTGCCCAGCCCGCCTACTTTTCCGGCTTCCTGACGGATGCCTATCTGGCGCATTTCAACTTTTACTTTAAACTCTGATGCGAAGATGCGTATCATTTCACGAAAGTCAACCCTGTCTTCAGCAGAGTAGAAAAAAGTAGCTTTTTTGCCATCGGCCTGTAATTCAATTTCAGATAATTTCATCTGTAATTTTAAATCAGTTGCAACTTCGCGCGAACGCATCAGCATAGATTTTTCACGCGCTTTACTTGTATGAAAATTTTCTATGTCTTTATCAGAACTTCTGCGAAGAATATTTTTTATATCAACACTGTTTTCGCTTACACCTTTCTTCTTTAATTGCAAACGCACCAGTTCTCCGGTTAAGCTCACCTCTCCCACATCGTAGCCACTGACACCTTCAAGGGTAACAAAGTCACCCTTTTCGAAATAATGCATCGTTGTATTTCTGTAAAAATCTTTTCTTGAACCGTTCTTAAAACTTACTTCCAGAATATTGCAATAATCAGAGGCATCTGCAATTGGCAGGTTCTTTAACCAGTCGTGTACATTCATTCTGTTACATCCGCCTGTACTGCACCCTCCGTTGTTTTTACATCCCTTAGGACTTCCTGTTCCACAATTTCCACAACCCATTTTATAATTAGTGATTAATAGTTAATAATAATAATTTTGGTTTAACAGAGTATGATATAACATATCTGTCAGCTTATTCTGCCAAAATTAATGTTTTATTTTTAATAATATGTTTCAATTTGATGGTAAGCGCATGAAACAACAGTTTGGCATTGGCATTTCTTTCTATATAATAAATTGCTTTGTCAATTTCTTTGGCTATCAATTCCTGCTGTGCAGCATCGGTAATTTTATTGATGCGCATGGCAAAATCCTTTTCATTTTCTGAAATCAACATATTCTCTGCACCAATGACACCCAGTCTTACACTCTGCTCGAGTAAATGCACAAAGTATCTCAAGAACTTTTTTTGTTTCTCTCTGCCCAGTCTTGCCACCTCATCAATCCATTCTATTTGTTTTGACGGATAAGCCTGCAACGATACATTGAGCCAGTCGCGCAAAAATCTTTCCCAGTCTTCTTCTTCATTACCCAAAAACTCCATTGCTCTGCGGTAATTACCATCAGCCAAAGCGG
>JAEWWO010000196.1 GCA_023396345.1 Bacteroidota bacterium | reverse complement strand
TTGCTTTAATACATCAGGGCATTTTAGGCTCTAATGTTTTATATTTGAAACTACGGCAAATGTTTTTTGCCGTGACTGACCATTTATCAAATTTCGTAACATAAATAATTCCGGTATGAAGCAAGTTTTTGTTTTATTTTTTGCCTTATTGTTTTTAACCTCACAGATTTCAGCTCAGACGATTTTAAAAGGATTTGAGTACGGAAATGTGTCCGCTCCCGATGGAAAAGAATGGGAATCTCCTGAAAGATTATCTTTAAATAAAGAACAACCCAAAGCTTATTTCTTTTCTTTTCAAAATACGGATGCCGCACGAAAAGTACTTCCTGAAAATTCTTCTTTCTGGAAATCACTGAATGGCGAATGGAAGTTTCATTTTGCCAAAACACCCGATGCAAGACCTAAAGATTTTTTCCGCTTAGGTTATAATGTTTCTTCCTGGGACAATCTTGCCGTTCCATCGAGTTGGAACATTCGTGGAATACAAAAAGACGGAAGTCTTAAATATGGCGTGCCTATTTACGTAAATCAGCCGGTTATCTTTCAGCACAAAGTAGCAGTAGACGACTGGCGTGGCGGCGTTATGCGCGAACCACCAAAAACATGGACTACCTATGAGTACAGAAATGAAGTAGGTTCATTCGTGCGTGAATTTGATGTGCCGCAAAACTGGAACGGTCGTAATGTATTTTTGAGTTTTGACGGAGTTGACAACTTTTTTTACTTATGGGTAAATGGCAAGTATGTGGGCTTTTCAAAAAACTCCAGAAATGCTGCAACATTCAATATCTCACAATATTTGCAACCCGGAAAAAATAAACTGGCGGTAGAAGTATATCGTAACTCTGATGGCTCTTACCTTGAAGCGCAGGATATGTTTCGCCTGCCGGGCATCTTCCGCACAGTTGCCATTTATTCTACTCCAAAAGTTCATGTGCGTGATTTAGTAGTTATTCCTGATTTGGACAGTGATTATAAAAACGGTTCTTTAAACATTACTTCAACCGTCAGAAACCTTTCCGGTAAAACTGTGAAAGGAAATAAAATAGTTTATTCTTTGTATGAGAATAAATTGTACTCTGACGAAAATACAAAAGTAAGCGAAGCCGTTGCTACCGCTACTGTTCCTACGGTTAACAACGGTAAAGAAATACAGTCGGTAACCACGCTTAAAATTACCAATCCAAAGAAATGGAGTGCAGAATTTCCGCACAGATATACGCTGGTTGCTGAATTAAAAGATGCACGAAACAGAACAATAGAAACTATTTCAACATATACCGGTTTCAGAAAAGTGGAGCTAAAAGATACCAAAGCAGAAGATGATGAATTCGGATTGGCAGGAAGATATTATTATCTGAATGGTGAAACGGTAAAATTAAAAGGTGTAAACCGTCATGAAACCAATCCGGCTGTGGGACACGCTATCACACGCGAGCAAATGAAGGAAGAAGTAATGATAATGAAACGCGGCAACATCAACCACGTAAGAAATGCTCACTATCCTGACGATCCTTACTGGTATTACCTTTGCGACAAATATGGTTTGTATCTCGAAGATGAAGCCAATATAGAATCGCATCAGTATTACTACGGCGAGGCATCCCTTTCTCATCCTCCTGAGTGGGAAGCAGCACACGTAGCACGTGTAATGGAAATGGCGCACGCCACGGTTAACAATCCTTCTATCGTTATCTGGTCTTTAGGTAACGAAGCCGGTCCCGGCAAAAACTTTGTAACTGCATACAATGCATTGAAAAAATTTGATGATTCAAGACCGGTGCAGTACGAAAGAAATAACAGCATTGTAGACATTGGTTCTAATCAGTATCCTTCTATTGCATGGATGCGCGGAGCTGTTATAGGTGAATACAATATTAAATATCCGTTTCACGTATCGGAGTATGCACACTCCATGGGTAACGCATGTGGTAATTTAATTGATTACTGGGAGGCAATAGAATCTACCAATTTCTTTATGGGCGGGGCCATCTGGGACTGGATAGATCAGGCTATGTACAACTATACTGAAGACGGCAAAAGATATCTTGCATACGGTGGCGATTTTGGCGACACTCCTAACGACGGACAATTTGTGATGAACGGATTAATTTTTGCTGATATGGAGCCAAAGCCACAGTATTACGAAGTAAAGAAAGTGTACCAGCACATGGGTGCAGCCGCTGTGGATGTACGAAAAGGTTTGTTCGAAATATTCAACAAATATTATTTTAAAGATCTTTCTGATTATGAAATAAAATGGTTCTTATATGAAAACGGTAAGAGCATTCAGGAAGGCAAAGTAAATACACCTGCATTAAAAGCAAGAGATACAGCAACAGTACAATTACCTTATAATTTTGCGCAATTAAAAGATCAGTCAGAATATTTTGTAAAAATTCAATTCTTAACAAAATCAGCCTCTGCCTGGGCTCCCGCAGGATTTGTGGAAGCTGAAGAACAAATATCTGTAAAGAAAGCGCTTAATCTGTCGCAGATTAATACGGTTGCAAAAGCAGCTACAAAGCCACAGTTATCGTCGTTTAACACGCATAGTTCTTTTGTTACAATTACCGGTGAACAATTCACTGCACAATTCGATTTATCAAAAGGCACACTTCATAATCTTACTTATGGAAATGAAAAAGTAATTGAAGATGGCAATGGTCCTGAACTGTACGCACTGCGCGCTTTTGTGAATAACGATAACTGGATTTATGAAAAATGGTATGAGCACGGATTGCATAATTTGCAACACGAAGCGCTTAATTTTCATTTTGATCCGCATGAAGACGGCACTATCACTGCAGCCTTTACAGT
>JAEWWO010000191.1 GCA_023396345.1 Bacteroidota bacterium | reverse complement strand
GATGTGTTGTTTATATCGAATCTCGAAAATACGAAAAATGTTTTAAGTAATATATAAAGATATAGGTAAGAAATAGAATTAATAAAATAAATATTAAGGAGTATTACTTAAAAATACTTTAGCATTTTGTTTTAAATACAAACCTTTACTTGTAACTATTTTCATTGGGCAGTTGATTATTTCTTTCGCCCAATATTTCGCATTAGCAGTGTCTTTTCTGTGAAGATAAAATTCTAATAAATCTTGTCTGCTTTGCAATCTGTATGGAGCAATGTAGAGCGCAGTCAAAAAATGTTTTTTAGCATTGACAGAGTCTCCATTTTCATTGTATGCTTTTGCTACATTGGTGTGTAGAATTTGATTGCAATGATATGGGTGAATGCTTTTAAATGCTGAGATTACTTCATCAAGTCTGTTGGTGTTGTATAGCAGATTAGAGTAAAATGTGGTAAACCGATAATCTTTTTTTAAATAAATAAAATTTTTCTTCGCAATAACATAAGCCTGATTGGTATATTTTTCTTTCTCCAGGTTTTTGGCTTTCTGATATTGATTGTATAAATATATTTTTGGAATAAGCCATAAAGTAAATAATACCGAAAAAATAATATAAAAATATTTTTTTGTGCTTCTATGGCTATTAGTGAAATAATCAATGAAGCAAAAGTGGTGAAAAATACTGCGCACCAAAGCAATATTGCATTATGCAAAGGATAAGAAAAAATACAAGAAAAAATTAGCGGTATTAAAACGGCTCCATACCAGTTATTTTTTTGCGAATATTTAATAAGCATATTCTTACAACAAGAATAGTTATGATTAAAAAAAATAAAAAGCCTGCAATGCCTGTTTCAATCCAAATATGTAGCCATTCATTAAACGCATAATAGCCATCATCTGCACGCAAGGCAACAGCATCTGTGATTGAGTTTTTTGAAAAATATTCTGCCTGCAAATGATTGTAATTGGGATTAAACTTGCCCAATCCCACACCTTTTAACCAGTTGTTTTTTAGCAATACAAAACTGTTTTTCCAAGTAAAAAGCCTGCCGGCAGAAGACTCTACTTTTATAAAAAAGCCAAATAACAAAGTAGCAGAAATCAATAAGAAAGTAGAAACAAATATGATTTTATTTTTAGAATACCAGTTTCTTAAATAAGGATAAGAAACATAGAGGACGCCTGACATAAGCGCTAACTCTGCTGTGCGGCTCTGTAAAATGATAATGATTATAGAAAGCGTGAATAAACATATAGTCAGAATACTTCTGAGCAATATGCTTTTATTGATCAATAGTGTTTTTAAAAGTAACACAAATAATACTGCCAGCTGTATAGCTAAAATTGAACTATTCTGATAAATCATTTTTTATTAATCAAATTTTAAAAACGATCCATAATCAATTGTGTAAATCCTGTATAATAATCTCTCATCCAGTAGCTACCTGCAGGATAAAAATTGTATATCGCTTGTAATAATTCTTCGTGTTGTTTGTACATCATATTTTTATTTACCCTGCGAGATGTACTGCCTAACATCTCTAAGAGCAGGAAACTAAGTAATGGATTGTAATAGCCAAGATTTAATCTTCCATAGGCCATTTTCTTTTTGTAGGAAAAGACAAAATTCATGCATATACCCACCATAAGTAAATTCGATAATAGGTGCTTCTGTTGTAACGTCTTTCTTTCCGTAAAAATATAAACCTGTTCCTATAATACAATAGTCTTTAATAAATACAGGAGTTGAGAAATAAACCGTCCAAGTCTTTGCATTTTCATACGCATATACAGCTGAATAATTCTTAACTGTTGCTATAAAATATGTATTGGGTCTTGTTTTTACAAGGTTTGACGGAACGTTTGTAATTCTTGGATTATTAATTTCACTTTTTAGATATTTCATCTCTTCATCATTGAGTGTGGTGGTTAAAGATTTTTCTAATGCGTAAGAATAATTATCAACAACGCTAGATTTACTAAAATCAACAGTTTCTCTACCAATATGCAGTTTTTCTGTTTTAGGAAAAACTTCAGTACTAATAATTTCATTCATGATTAATGAGAATACAGCACTAGTATCAGCACATGTTTGTGCATGAGCAGTAGTCATATTGTTAACCCATAATAATATTATTAGAATAAGTATGAATTTTTTAATTACAGGCTGTACGATGTACAGCCAAACGTTGGTATTGATTTTCATTTCTAATTTGTGTCTTTTTTTCTTGAGGTAATATATTAAATGCTGCTGTATTTTCTAAATCTCCCCATGCCAAAGCATCGGCATATTCATTACTAAGATTTGGGAAAGCATCTAGTAAAGCCTGTTTTATAACTCCTTGATAATTCAATGCCATGTGATTATGTTGAGCAATATTTATATTTTTATATATCAAAATAGCATGAATACATTCATGATAAATCGTTGCAGCGGTATATTCTCTACTAGCATTAGGCAATTCATTTACGTTTAGTTTTAATTCAACATTCAAAATATTACTATTTTGTTGATTACGTGTAACACTTGTCTGTCCGTCTTTGTCAATTGGTAAATCGTTAACGTCTTTAATTATAAGATTTATTTTTTCTGATACACCATAAATATCTTTGATAACATTAGTAATTTTATTATTAAAATTATTTTGCATTATCTGATTATAAGTACTCAATAAAAAATTATTTTGAATATTATTAATGATGTTGTTTAATGTGTTAGGGTTATATGTCCCACCACCACCTCCTCCTCCTTCACCTTCACATCCTGTATTCCATGTATCGCATGGATTGGGTGGTTCCGGGTCAGCACATTGAGGTAGATCTATCCATGTTCCGTTACCGTCATCTACCCAATGTCCGGTTCTTTCACAGTCTTCCTGGTCGGCTATATCATCTCCCGAATCAAATGTTACGCATACCCATACATAATTGGGAACATAGATAGAGCCTCCGCAATCTACACCCGGTATAGAAGATAAAGTGCCGGGAGCAGACATTACTGTTGCAACTCTTGGCTGTAAAGATTTTCCGTCTGCACTCATTGTCCAGTTCTTTGCTTTCATGCGTGTCTGCAATTCGCTTTTGGTATATTTGCCTAAGATTAATTTTTTTGCTTCTTTACCATTTTCTATTAATGTAGTGCTTATCTGCGTCTGATCCCACTTCATCACCATTTGGTAGCCGTTAAAGTCTTTGGGTAAAGCTTTAAAGGTAATATTACTCAGATCGTAATAATGCTTTTTGGCATATTGGCGAGAAGGTATAAGCGATACTGTTCTTACAAGTTTTTCTCCGCCGGGCATATTAAATATTAGTATTTTATGCACTACGGCTTTGGCTATTCTGTTATATTCTTCCGTTGTAGCTATATCATTCATGTAAGGTAGCAAAACTCTTGTGGCTTCGTATGCCAATGGCAATTCTACCACTGTCATACCATTTTTTTCATAAGTTACGGCTCTTTTCTATCTGGGATATTTTTTTCAGAGTAACCTTCCGGTGCGGCAAAAGGGCTTGATTTATTAATAGCTGTGTATGTACTTGATTTGACAAAAGTACCATACCACCATTCTTTAGCATCTTTAATAACTGCCTCATCAGACTGATTAAGCGGTTCTAGTTCTCGCTGACAAGTAATGTTGATAAAGAGGTAAACTGCAAATACAATAAGCAGTTTTACTTGTGAGGAAATATTTTTCATAAATAAAATGATTTAAATTATATGTTAAAATTAAATAGAAAAAATGCAAATTTCAAAATTTATTTTTTTACAATAAAGAATTTTTTAGACATTTTTCTATTCTTGCTTTTTCCTACAT
>JAEWWO010000116.1 GCA_023396345.1 Bacteroidota bacterium | reverse complement strand
CCATTGGGTTTACGGGAATTTCTTTCTTTTAATTCATAGGTATAAACAATATCTTTTTCTTTTTCTTTTTCTTTTGAAAAAGTGATAGGGCATTTTCCTGCTTTTGCTTCTTCATTTATTACCAGATTCAGAAATAAATAATTCGGATTTTCTACTTTTACAGTACTCTTTAATACAACGCCGGGATAATTAATCTTTACATCTCTTTGAGCAATATTCTTTCCGTAAACGGTTAGTTGTAGATTTTTATCTTTAAATCCAACCCACCAGTTCAGTGGTTCTATGCGTTCAATATTTTCAATATTAAATGTCTGAGCCGATGCAGAGCAGATAATTAAAATAAAAGAGAATACTGTAATAAAGAACTTATTCATGGTAAAACAAAATTATAAATAAAGGTAAATATAAAAACAGCAAAACCAGCTAATAGTACTGGTTTTACTGCTTATAAAATATAATTATTGAATGGTATAAGTATATTTTAACGGATTGCTTAAATCAAGAGTAACAGTTTTTGTTCCACCCGGAGAAGCAATGTTATCGCCGCCGTAACTCAACGGATTAGCACCTCCAATATTGATATCCCAACCATTATTGGCTCTGAATTTCCAGCTACCGTTTCCAAATGCAACTGTTGCTGTCCATTTATTGGTAGTGGGGTTGTAAGTCATTGGTGTAGAATTATCCCATCCTCCCGGAGTGGCATCACCGATTAGTCCCCAAGTAGTTTCGGTTACGGTCCATGTTTTAGTAGTCATGTTTACTTTTAAAAGATAATATTTTCCGGTTGCAGGCCATTGAAGATTATTACTATTTGAACCGTCAATAGTGCCGCCTGTAGTACCGGATGTGCCGCCATAGTTAGTACCATTCCAGTCGGGTTGAGAAGTAAATTTAAATTCTCCGTTACCGCCTGCAGGTACCCAAACATATCCTTCGTAATTAATACCGTCGTTTGATGCAATTCTTGGAGCACCACCCGGATTCCATCCCTGGAAATCACCTGCAACATGTAAGTATAAAATCATTTCAACAGGTTTGATTTTCAAGGTTACTTTGTCGGTTGAGTAAGAAACCTGATTGGTATTGTTTACAGTAGCTTTAATTCTAACATCAACGGCTCCTTCCTTCTCTAACGGTAATCCTGCTGCTAAAGCCATAGAGTATAATTCCATGCCTGTAAGTTCGTGCATTACAGGTGCACCCACAGTTATTTCATAAGGATCATCAAAGCTGGCGCCTGCTTTTACAGACTGAATGGTGTAAGATATGCTTGAAGTATCTCCATATTGAGGTGCTGTCCAAGAGAGCGCAGTAAATTTATCATCTTTAGTAAAGGCTGTAGGAGCAAAAGGTCCTGTAGCAGATGCAGATACTGTGAATGGTTTTGCTACAGGTGCTGCCGAAAATTTCACTGTGTTAGATATTTTCATATCATTATTATTCGCATAAGATGCTTTTACACGCGCTTCTAGTTCCTGGCTTTCTCCATAATCTGAACCCCATGCGACTAATAGATTATTTAACTGATTACCTGTAAGTGCAAAGTTTCTTGTAGTCATTACCGTATAAGTAGCCGGATGTGCAAAGTTGGTGCCGGCAGGAGCAACTTCCACAACATATTTATAGTTGGAAGTGTCAGTGGCAAATTCAGGGTTTGACCACGATAACGTTACTACATTATTTACTGAATCTGCTACCGAGTTGGGAGGAGTTGCCGTAGAAGTTGTTAGAGCAATATCCTTACCCCCTTCGTAAAAAGGTAAAGGTTCTGCTTTTTCACATGCTGTAATGGTAACAATTGTAGCCATTAACAGGAATATATTTCTTACTATTTTGTTCATTTTATATTGTTTTCAATTGTTTGAATTAATAAAGGAAGTTTTATTCAACTCAATTTATACTTTTTCAATAGTTAAAGTCATTTCATCTAAATCAACGCTTAACTTATAATTGCCTGCTTCTGACGGAGTAGGTATACCATCTGGATCACTGCCATCTCCGGGATTTACCTTTAATGTACCACCTGTAGCAGGTGTACCTCCATACTGAGGCTGCCATTGTCCGTGCTTTGTAAGGAATTTATATTGTTTGCCTGACTCAAATGCCATTGTTATTACTAACTTTTTATTGACAGGATCCCACCCGAATTTTTGAGCTTCAGACGGAGCATTTGTCCAACCATCGGGAGTTGCATCACCTATAATCCACAAGTCAGGATATGCAGCATATGGTGTAATTTTTCTTGCTATAATATTTGACAATAAAGGTACTGCACTGATACCTAAAACAGATTTTACACGCATCTCAACGTCATACGCTTTTCCAAAATCTAATCCTAAAGATAACAGTAGGGTATTGAGCTGAGCATTGGTAAGGTTTGTGCCTAATTCGCTTGTAACCGAATACTGCTGCATTCTGGGGCTGGTAAAATTAGCTCCTACTGTATCTACCTGAATATAATAGTTTACATTTTGTGAGCTTAAGCCGGTATTAAAAGTGTAGTTAGGATTAGTCCATGACAAAGGAAGTATTCCCTCGTTTGGCATATCTTTATTTAAGACTAAATTATCAGGAGCATTACTGGTAAGTACCGGAGCAGTGCCTGATTGGTAATATGCTTTATTTTCTGCTTTTTCACAACTTGCCCATAGAGCAATTGCTACGAAAAAGAATAGTATTTTAAAAAATTTGTTTTGCATCTTAATAATATTTTTAATAATCAATTGTATTGAATCATTTATTATGATTAATAACCAGGGTTTTGATCAAGGTTTGTATTAGCTACTATATCAGCAGCAGGAATAGGGTATAATCTGAACTTGTTTTCTACAGCTCTTCCATCCTGTATGCCACCTTTCCATTGCCACATATAATTTGCAGTAGTAAACATGTTGTATCTTATTAAATCCGTTCTTCTTAATCCTTCCCAATAAAGCTCTCTGGCGCGTTCATCTAAAATGTAATTTAGATTAATGCTGTTTGCAGGAGCAGCATTAGCACGGCTACGGATTGAATTTACATATTCAAGTGCTTTTGCGACATTGCCTGCACCTCCGCGTAAAGTTGCTTCTGCATAAATTAAATACTGCTCTGCTAAACGGAAGATTGGAAAATCTGTACTTACAAAAGTTGAGGCATTTTCCGGTGCAGTACCATCAGATTTCATGTTTGTAAATTTTACAACATTTATTCCCTGACCAAAGGTTGCAATATTGGAGATGTCGTAAGTAGAGCCTTTAAACAATTTTGCTCTGTCATCATTAGATAAAGTGTAATCGTCTCCAAATTTTTGTGGTAGTTGTTTTCTTGCTCTTATACCACCCCAACCGCCGCCTGGAACACCATAGTTGGCAGGAATCATAGCTCCGTCAATAGAACCATTAACTATGAATGTAGTGCCACCGTAATTCTGACTTCTGTTACCATCATAGTTAATAGATAATATAGTTTCGTTATTATTTACATTATTATCTGCCATAAAAAGTGATGCATAATCACTTTGAAGACTATAGTTAGAGTTGATCACTTTTTCAGAATAAGTTACAGCATCTGTGTAGTGATTTTCGCCCGTATATACTTCTGAATTCAAATACATTCTTGCCAATAATGCCCATGCTGCTGCTTTGTCAGCACGACCATATTCATTGCTTTTTGCATCTTTTAAATCAGGTTCAATAGCTAAGAGTTCTGATTCAATGTATTTAAATAAATCGGCTCTTTTTATTTGATTTGGAGCTACTTTTCCGATTACACTGGTTTCATCAACGAATGGAGGATTGGCAAATAAATCCATTAAAACCCAATATTGATAAGCTCTTAATAAACGTGCTTCGGCTCTGTAATTTTTTAAATTTTCCGCATCAATATTTAATCCTGCTGTTTCTCTCAAAAAGGCATTTGCTACAGTAATGTGATATACGGAACGGTTGTATAATCCATTCATTAATATATTACCCGAAGTCCAGGAAATATTATTTAAGTCACTTATTCCGGGGTCGTTTAACCATGCACAGATAACTTCATCAGTAGGTAACTCCTGAGCCATCCAGTATAATCTCAGAAAGTCTGATGTACCTGCATCTATACCGGCAAGATCTGAACTTCCTGACCCGGTACTTCCGGTAAGCGCAAAAGCTCCGTAAACTTTTGCAAGAGATTGTTTAAGTCCTTCCGGAGTGTTGTATACATCTTTGGAAAGAGTAGAGTTGATAGGAAATTTGTCTAATTGCTTATGACAGGAAATAGCCATAATCATGCTGACAAATGTCACTAAATATATGATTGATTTTTTCATTTTTAATAATTTTATTTCATTAATGTTTATTTGTTAAAAGTTTAAATTCAATCCTATTGAATAAACTCTTGGTCTTGGATAAATATTGTTGTCTATACCGTAATTTACTTCCGGATCAAGACCTTTGTATTTAGTGATAACAAATACATTTTGAATATTACCGGTTAATACGAGAGCTGCTTTATCATTCAAAATTCTTCCAAAATCATAGCTGATTCCAAGGTTGTCCATACGCAAGAAGGAAGCATTTTGTACATAATAATCTGAATGGAATTGTCTGTCAACAAAATTGGTGCTAAACAAATCTCTTACAGCATTTTGTAAATACTGATTAAGATGCATTCCTGCAGAAACACCCAGATTAGAAGCAACGTTATTGTAGTTGTAGTTACCTATATTACTGCGTAATACTGTATTTATATTCCATTTTTTATGACGCAGGTTTGTATTGAAAGCCATTATCCATTTAGGAAATGCACTTTGGTAATAATACTGATCTGTAAGAAGAGTGATGTTTCCGTCTCTGTTTAAGTCAAGATAAAGACCTTCAATAGGTAAGTCTGTAGCTTGATCATAAATTTGTTTATGAACTAAATAGCTGAACGGTGTCTGTCCGACACTATGAATTTGTATAGTTTGTCCGGTAGCACCTTGAATGGTACCAATCTGTACACCTTTGAATGAAGGATCATCATTAGCTGTAAGGTTTGTAATTTCTATTTCGTTTCTTGATACGTTAAAGCCAAAAGACCATTCTGTATTTACTGTTCTCACTGGTACTACATTCAAAGCAAGCTCTGCACCCTGTGTACGCATAGTACCAATATTGGTTAATAACTGATTCGTATAATTTGTACCAACAGGCAGGTTTACCACACTCAATAAATCTCTTGTGTCCTTATTGTAAATGTCCAATGATCCATTAATTCTGTTTTTAAAGAATCCGAAATCTATACCAAAGTTGGTAGATGCAGTTTGTTCCCATTTCAAAGACGCATCATATGCTCTTGGCGTATACATTCTGTAATAAGAATTTCCAAACATATACTGGCTTACCAAATCACTCAAATAGAAACTCGGAATATGTGTATAGTTTCCAATACCTCCCTGATTACCTGTAACACCATGGCTTAATCTTAATTTTAAATCGTTCAGTATTTCTGCATTTTCAAGAAAAGCTTCTCTCTTAACATTCCATCCTAAGGCAATTGAAGGGAATAAACCCCAGCGTACATCTTCAGCAAAACGAGAAGAACCGTCACGGCGTAAAGATGCTGTTAAGGTGTATTTGTCATCATAGGTATATATTAAACGACCTACATAAGAGATTAATGTGTTTTCATCTAATCCTGTAGGGAAAGCAGGCGTAGAGTTAGGTCTTAAAGAGTCATTTGTATCAAAAGACGGGAAGTTGCGCCATGTATTTTGATAATCATAAAATCCATAAGTAAACATTGCATTAATATTACTTTTTATTGATGCAATATCTTTAATGTAGTTGGCGGTATATTCTACAAATGTGTTTGTAAAATCATTGTCGAATTCAGATTTCAGACCGCGATATGTATAATTGGGTGTTACTTCATATGACTCTCTTGCATTGGCGTCAATAACTGTGTTGCCATATCCAACACCGTGATCGAGACCACCGTTAGCAATCAGGTGCAAACCCGGAGCAAAAGGAAGTTCGTAGTCTAATTTAATATTACCAAAAACTCTGTTGTAATGGCTAATATCATTTTTTTGTTGAAGCAATGCGACAGGATTCATTGTTCCGAGAGGGTTAGGAGTACCATCAGCTCTAAGCCATTGGAAATATCCGCCCCAGTCTGCAAATTCAGCTTCATCCCTTACAGGTTGAGTAGGGTCAAAAGATACTGCTGCTCCAATAGCTCCCTGATTTGCATTTCTTCTCTTAGTAAGACTTCCGTTTACGTTTAACTCAGTTTTCAGGCTGCCATTAAAAAATTTGGGCGTTAATCTCAAAGCTCCCGTTGCACGATCCATCTTGTCAGTCTTTAAAACACCTTCTTGTGATAAGTAGCCGACAGATACTCTGTACGGTAAATTACCTGTTGTTCCTGAAACACTTAAATTGGAATTAGAAGTGAAGGCTGACTGATAAATTTCTTTTTGCCAGTTTGTATTGGCATTGCCTAATAATGCTTTGTATTCATCGCTGAAATTATTGTTTACATAATTTCTGAACTCATCAGCATTCAATACGTCCACTAATTTAGGCACCTGACCAACGGAGGCAAGTGTATTAAAATTAATACGCATTTTTCCGCGGCTACCTTGTTTTGTTGTAATTAAAATTACACCACTGGATGCACGTGAACCATATATGGCAGTAGATGCAGCATCTTTTAATACAGTTACTGTTTCAATGTCATTTGGGTTTACATACCCGTCAAATGGCGCTCCGTCTACCACGATCAAAGGATCATTACTTCCGTTTAATGAAGACAAACCTCTTACACGAATAGTAGCTCCTTCACCCGGACGACCTCCGCTTGACGTGATAGCTACACCGGGAGCTTTACCGGCAATCATTTGATCAAAGCTGGTAATAGTACCTTTCTGAAAGTCTTTAGTTGAAATAGTTGCAACCGAACCGGTAACATCTGTTCTTCTTACAGAGCCATAGCCAATTACTACCACATCTTCAAGCGCTGTAGCACTTGGTGCCAGACTAATATTGACTGTTGTGCCTGAGATAGGAACTTCCTGGGTAACCATATCTACGGAGCTAACCACAAATGTGGCTCCATTTTCCGGTACTCTTATAATAAATGCACCCAGCGAATCCGCTATAGTTCCATTGCCGGTTTCTTTCACTTGTACAGAAGCTCCGGGAAGGGGTAAGCCATTATTATCGGTTACCACACCTGAAACTGTTCTCACCTGTGCCATTACTGAAGTGCAGATAAGCATCATTATGAATGGCAGAATTTTAGATAAATGTTTGAGTCTCATTTTTTGTTTATTGTTTTTTTTACTTTTTATAAATGGTATTCCATTTATTTTTTACTTTTTTTCTCTTTGTGTTTTTTGTTTTGTTTATTATTTTTTCTTTTCTATTGTTTGATGATTTTTTGTGTTTTCTGTTGATTGCCTTCAATTATTTTTACAAAATAGATTCCTGAAGCTTTAGTTCTTAAATCAAGATTAATTGTTGTTGTATTTACTTTATTAC